>JALSLU010000176.1 GCA_026988125.1 Sulfurospirillum sp. | reverse complement strand
AAAACTACAAATAAAAATAGAAAACTTTTTTTATACTCTATTAGTTTATGTATGATTATGCTATAGATTCTGTTGGCTCTTTGCCAAGAGAGAACTTTTGCCTTTTTATTAAGTGTGTGAGCTGCATGGATTGGTAAAAATATAAATGACTCAATCAAAGAAGCAACTATTAGAGCTGAAACAGCTATGGGAATAAGCTTTATAAACTCTCCCATGGTCCCGCTTATCATAAGAAGAGGTATAAAGGTAAAAAGAGTTGTTGCACTTGCCATAAAAACAGGCTTAAACATTTCAGTTGCACCCTTTAAGGCAGCCTCTTTTGGCTCCATTCCCTCCTCAATCTTTTGCTGTATATTTTCACTAACTACTATGGCATCATCAACGACAATTCCAAGAGCCACTAGGACCCCAATAAGTGAGACCATATTGATAGTGTAGCCAAACATATAAAAGTAGATTGCAGCCAATATAAACGAAGTTGGGATACCTATACCAACGATAAATGCCATTCTAGTGTTTATGAGTAAAACCAAAAGAACCATTATGAGGATTAAACCAAAGAGTATGTTAGATACTACAACATTTAGCCTATCTTTGATTCTTTGGGAGTTATCATTGTGGATGATGAAATGAATTTCAGGATTTTTCTTTTTTATTTCTTCTATAAGTTTGTTTATTTGGTTTACTGCATTTATCGCATTACTGTTTTCTCTTTGTTTGACTGATAGCGTTAGAGATGATTCGGCATCGATAGACGAGAGTGTTGAAGCATCTTCATACCTTTTTTCTACAACTGCAATGTCTCTTAAGTATATCTGCTTGCCATCAACTCTTAAAATAGTGTTTGCCATAGCCTCAGCTGTTTTTTTACCATTGTAGGTTGAGAGGTAGTAGTGTTTGCCACTTCCTTCTATTTTTCCAACTGGAAAGATGTATGAAATTGTGGAGATTGCATTGAAAACGGAACTTTTTTTAAGTCCAAAGCTCTCAATTTTCTTTTCATCAACTCTGATGTTATAGTACATATCAGAGTCGCCATAGATTTGAACTTCCGATACATCATTAACACCCAAAATTTTACTTTTTAAATCCTTTGCAAAATCAATAAGCTCAGATAAATTTTTAGTTTTTGTAGAGATAGATATATCTACCAAGCTTTTCCCCAAAGAGACAACCGATACCCTAGGGTCGCTCATATCTTCTGGAAAGTTTTGTTTTACACTATCTATAATGTCTTTTATTTTTGAGGCTGTATCATACTTGTTTACATCTTTTGTAAGCTCAACTAGTATGCTAAAAGAGCCTGGATTTATGGTAGATACCAAATCACTAACTCCCTCTATGCTTTTTAGCTCATCCTCTATCTCTCTGACTGCAATTTTGTCTAGTATGTCAATTGAAGCTCCACTGTAGCCACCACTGATTGAGATTTTATCTAGCTCAAATGTAGGAAATATCTCTTGAGGAGTTTTAAGGTATGATGTCACACCCAAAAAACATATTAACAAAAAAAGAACATAGTTCATTTTTGCATTTTCTATAAAAAATCTAATAACTCTTTCCATATCCGATACAACACCTTCTACCCGAATTATTCAATAGGATTCACCATATTAGCACTTATCGCCTAGTTTAGCAAATCCTCTTGCATAATTTTTGGGTTTAAACTTTATCTAGGTATTGTATCTAAGTTGTGTTAATGCAACTTTAATAGTTTATATTGATTTGAATAGGAATATAATTTAATCTTCTATTTGAGATTTTTATGATCTTTCTGCCTTTATATCTAGCAATATTTTTGTACCCTATAAATCTCTCCTCTTCAATTTCATTATATTTTGTTATGCACCTTCTTCTAGTTTCATACTCTGTATAAGTTTGTCTATTTTGATTTTTAGATAGATTGTGACCCACTATTGAGCCTACTATAGCACCACCAACTGTAGCTAAATCTTTACCGCGTCCTCGTCCAACTTGGTGTCCCAAAATTCCTCCAGCAACACCACCTATAATAGTTCCAATAGGATAATCATTGCTATAAACATCTCTTTGAATAGGAACACTCTCATTCCAGCACTCTTGATATGGTACTCTTTTTATGACTGTTTTATATACCGGTTTTGAACTTATCACTTTTACTCTCTCATTTATTGTTATGCTACTTGCACTTAGAGTTATAAATGCTGTTGCTAAAATAAGTGTTATCTTTTTCATCTTGGACTCCTTGTCGTATTTTATTTGTAGAAGTTTAAAATATAAAGGTGAAATAATTGTGAATTGTAATAAGATTTGATAAAATATTCAAAAAACTATAGTGTGCCTTAAAAACCAAAATATCTCCCAAGACTAAAAAGAGGTATACTGTAGAGACAAAGGAAACTTTTTGCAACACTTAATAAACACTAGAGATTTTACTGTAGATGAGGTGAATGAGCTTTTTAAAAGGGCTGAGATTTTTTTGGATGAAAAACCACGAGATATACTAAGTGGAAAGATGGTTATAACTATATTTTTTGAAAATTCCACTCGAACTAGAAGTAGTTTTGAAATAGCTGCTAAAAGATTGGGTGCCGGAGTTGTGAGCTTAGATGTTTCAAAAAGCTCCTCTTCAAAGGGTGAAACTCTCTTTGATACAGCCGCAAACCTAGATGCCATGGGTCCAGATGCCATAGTTGTTAGACACAAAAATGCAGGAGTTCCAAGCATTTTGGCAAACTATGTGAACTGCCCCATACTAAATGGAGGAGATGGAAGTCACGCTCATCCAACCCAAGCTCTTTTGGATCTTTTTACTATGAGTAGATACTTTGAAGATTTAAGAGGTAAAAAGATTGCCATAGTTGGAGATATAAAAAACTCAAGAGTAGCAAACAGTAACATTGAGCTACTTACTAGGTATGGACTAGAGGTTATCTTGGTAGCCCCACCTCACTTTTTACCCAAAACCTCTTTGCAAGTTTCACACAATATAAAAGATGTAGTAGGGGAAGTAGATATAATTATGAGTCTAAGAACTCAAACAGAGAGACACAAAAACCAAATCTATGCCTCTTTAAATGATTATGCAAAGGATTTTTGTATAACAAAAGAGTTATTAAAAGATAGAGATGTAATCTTGTTGCACCCCGGACCAGTTCACAGAAATGTTGACATTGATGATGAGATGCTAAGAGACAAGAGATGTAAAGTTTTAGAGCAGGTAAAAAATGGAGTAGCTATAAGACAGGCTGTTTTGGAGAAGCTGATTGCTCAGTAGGCTAAATGAGTATGGCAAGAAAAGAGAGCCTATCTTTTTTGTTATAGACTTTGAAAAAAATGAGCTTATTTTAGGTGAAGAGAATCTTTTATATAAGCTAGAAGACAAAAAAAACTATGAATCCAAAAAACACCTACATGTAGAGTTAAAAAGAAGAGATTTTTTAGATTTTGAAAGCTATAGATCAAAAATAAAACTTATAAAAGAGGAGATAAAAAGAGGCAACACCTACCTTTTAAACTTTACATGTAAAACAAAATTAGGCCCAGATCTTGATTTAGAAAAAGTTTTTTATAGCTCATTGGCACCTTTTAAGCTTTTAATAAAAGATAGATTTGTCTGTTTTTCGCCAGAGAGATTTGTTAAGATTGAAGATAATGAGATTTCAACATACCCCATGAAGGGTACTATTGATGCAAATATAAAAAATGCAAAAGAGAAAATTTTAGCAGATAAAAAAGAGATGAGTGAGCATACAATGGTGGTTGATCTTTTAAGAAATGATCTCTCTATGGTCTCAAGTGATGTGAAGGTAGAAAAATTTAGATATATTCAAAAGATAAAAGCAGGAGAGAAAGAACTCCTTCAAGTAAGCTCAAAGATTACAGGACAATTAGATAAAAACTGGCACAATCATTTGGGCGATATTATAAATACGCTACTACCAGCAGGCTCAATCAGCGGAACTCCAAAGAGAAAAACTGTAGAGATTATCAAAAAAATAGAGAATTATAATAGAGGATTTTTTACAGGAGTATTTGGCTACTATGATGGTAAAAGCTTAGATAGTGCAGTTGCGATAAGATTTATAGAAAAAACTAAAGAAGGCTATGTCTATAAAAGTGGCGGAGGAATTACCATAGATAGTGATGAGTTAAGTGAGTATGAAGAGATGAAGGATAAGGTTTACATTCCATTATGAGATATTTTGTAAAAGTTTGGTCGTTTTTTTGTTATACTATATGTAGCAAATAAAAAGGTATATTTGGTATGACAGTGAAGATGGATTTAGTTTTAGATAGACGGGTTCAACCATTTGTAAAGTGGGTTGGTGGTAAAAGAGGTTTGTTAGAACAAATTATTCCACTTTTTCCTAAAAAATTTAATAATTATTTTGAGCCATTTGTTGGTGGAGGTGCTGTTTTTTTTGAACTTTATTCAAAAGGATTTTTGAGAGATAAAAAAATTGTATTGTCCGATATAAACAAAGAGTTGATAAATGCATATAGAGTCATAAAAAACTCGACAAAAGAGTTAATTAAAAATTTACAAAAATATAAAGATAAGCACTCCAAAGAGTTTTATTATCAGATAAGAGAATTAGATAGGCAAGAAGATTATAAGAGATTATCAGACATAGAAAAAGTAACAAGATTTATTTACTTAAATAAAACTTGCTTCAATGGATTGTACCGTGTAAACAAAAAAGGTTTTTTCAATACTCCCATAGGAAGCTATAAAAATCCAAATATTGCTGATGCCGAGACTATCTTAAATGCGAGTGAGGCTTTGCAAAATGTAACTATTATTAATCAAAGCTTTGATGAGGTTTTAAATCAAGCAAAAAAAGATGATTTGGTATATTTTGATCCGCCATATTATCCATTAAATAAAACTTCTAGTTTTACCTCTTACGATAGTAATTGTTTTTTAGAAAATGAACAGTTTGAGTTATTTGAAGCATTTGAGAGATTATCAAAAAAAGGTGTCAAGGTAGTTGAAAGCAACTCAGATACTGAATTTATCAAAGAGTTATATAGTGATTATGAGATAAATATAGTCAATGCTAATCGCTTTATAAACAGTAAAAGTAGTAGAAGAAGAAAGATAAATGAAGTGTTGATTAGGAGTTTATATGCAAAAATTTAAAATACTAATAGTATTTTTTAGAATTTGCCTTTTATATTAAAAATTATGAAAAAAAGCTGTTTTGAAACTATAAAGATAGAAGATGGAAGGCTCTTGCATTTGAAGTATCATCAAGATAGATTAGATAGAACAAGGAGGGAGCTTTGGGGGTTTGGTGATAAGCTAGATTTGAACTCTTTGGAAATAAAAAGAGATTTTGGAGTCTTGAGGGTGGATTATGCTAAAGATTTCGAAAAGATAATTTATAGAGATTTGAAGGATAGAGAGTTTAAGAGATTAAAAGTGGTTGAGAGCTCTTTAGAGTATAAATATAAGTTTACCAATAGAGATGAGCTTAACTCCTTGCTAGTAGATGGTTATGATGAGGTGATAATTTCCAAAGATGGGGTTTTAAGGGATGTAAGAATTGCAAATATTGCTCTAAAAATGAATTCCGAGTGG
>JALSLU010000175.1 GCA_026988125.1 Sulfurospirillum sp. | reverse complement strand
CTGATTGGTTAGAGATTCCAAAGCCGGCACTTGGGGAATCATTTTTATAGACTGACCTTACGCACTATAAGCACACCTAGGTGATAAAAGTTGCATTCTAATGCAAGGAAGTATAGCAAAATTGTAGTTATTCTACTATGAAGCTATGCTGACGCAACAGTAGGGTGCAAATTTTATCATCTAGGTGTGTTTATAGTGCATAAGGTCAGTTATAGACTCTCTAAAGCAATCTTAATCATATCACCAAAAGCGGTCTGCCTCTCTTTGGGAGTAGTCTCCTCTTTTGTGATTAAGTGATCGGAGATACTAAGCAAACAAGAGGCATTTTTTCCCGTTGCCATAGCATTTACAAACAACCCATAAGACTCCATCTCAACACAAGTTGCCTTTGTTATCTTTTTTGTCTCTTCAAGCGAGCGGGATGAGTAGAAAACATCGCTTGAGTGAACCCTCTCTAAGTTTAGTTTCAAATCTAATCTTTTTGCAGATTGTATAATTTTTTTATTTAACTCACTTGAAGGCTTTACCACATGTAAGTCTTTACCTATAACAAGTTTTGCAAATGAGTTTGAATCGCTATAAGCTTCGGTTGCCAAAACTACATCATACAAATTTAGATGCTCACTATAAGCACCAGATGAACCAACTCTTATGATGTTATCTACATCGTAAAATTTAAACAGTTCATAAGAGTAAATCCCAATCGATGGAACCCCCATGCCTGAACCACAAACTGAAACCTCTTTACCGTTATAAAAACCTGTAAACATAAACATATTTCTAATCTTATTCACAAGTTTTACATCTTCTAAAAAATTCTCTGCTATAAACTTAGCTCTAAGAGGATCCCCCGGCATCAAAACACTCTTTGCTATCTCACCCTTTTTTGCTTCTATATGAGGTGTCATAATCTACTCCAAAAAAATTTTTTTGTAATGATACCATTTTAATATTGAAACATATCAATCAAGGTTGAAGAAATTGCAATTTTGAATAAACCCAAATTATGTAATAGGATTTGCTAAAGTAGTGCCTATAGCCTAGTTTAGGGTGTTTGTAAAAAATTTGAGCTTAACCAAAAGGTTAGGCGATGATTTTTTACAAATGCCATAGGCTAGGTGATAAGTGCTAATTTAGTGAATCCTATTGCATAATTTGGCTTAAAAGCATCAATACACAAAAAGTTTAGAGTTTAGCCCTGACCCCTTTTAGTGTGGGTTTGTTTGGTGTATAATAACTAGATGAAATTAATCCACACGGCTTTAAAAGCTGAGGCTAAGCCTCTTATAGAACATTTTAAACTTAACTGTATAGGCGTTAAACCTTTAAAACTATACAAAAGAGACTCTTTGTTGTTATGCGTAAGTGGTATGGGTAGAGAAAATACTCTTAAAATTAGAGAGCTATTTAAAAACTACTCTATAAAAAAAGCTATAAACATTGGCATAGCAGGATGCAAGGATGAGTCTATTAAGATTGGTTCAATCTTTACATGCAGAAAAAATTTAGACTCTTTTAGCTATGCTTCGCTTACGACTGTGGATGCTCCACTTAGCGATAAAAAGACTTTGGAGACTACTTTGGTAGATATGGAAGCAGAGTTTTTTGAGCTTACGAGCAGAGAGTTTTTGCAAGATGAAGATATATACATTTTAAAAATTGTTTCAGACTATCTTGATATAACTATCCCTAAAAAAGAGTTTGTATGGAAGATTATAGAGAAAAATTTACAAAACATATCGCAAATACCAATTTTAAAAGACTAAAAACTAAAACACAAGAGTTTTTAAAAAGCAAAGCTTTTGAGTATAGATTTACCTTTATGGAGCTAAAAGAGTTGGTAGATGTGGCGATTGATTTTGAGATGTGGGATGAAAAACCACTAGATGAAATTTGGGAAGATAATAAAAACAAAAAAATAGCCCTTGCTAAAGTCAAAAATATTCACAATTCATTAAAAAATCTGCCAAAAAGCTATATAAATTTTACAGCTCAAAAACCAAAAGATAGTAAATTTGATTTTTTTCTTTATAAAAAGGAGGGGCTTGGGCTTGGAAGTTGCCCAGTTGCAAGCCCAAAGACAAGGTGTTGCAATCTTATGACACTTGATGCTGTGGAGAGTTGTGGGTTTGATTGTAGCTACTGCTCTATCCAGAGTTTTTACAATGAAAATAAAATTGGCTTTGATGAAAACTTTGCAAAAAAACTTCAAAATCTAAAACTTAATCCATCAAAAACCTACCATATAGGAACTGGTCAAAGCTCAGACTCTCTTATGTGGGGCAATAAGCACGGTATCTTAGAGGCGCTTTTAAAATTTGCACAAAATAACCCAAATGTCATACTAGAATTTAAAACAAAATCAGACAACATTACTTATCTATTGGAGCAAGATGTACCAAAAAATATCATCTGCACATGGTCACTAAATACCCCCACAATTATAAAAAATGAGGAGCATCTTAGTGCTAGTTTGGAAAACAGGATAAATAGTGCTAGAGAGCTAGCTAACAAGGGAGTATTGATTGGATTTCATTTTCATCCAATTGTAGTTTATGAAGGCTACCTAAGCGAGTATAAAGAAGTAATCAATACTCTACTTGAGACCTTTGAACCAAAAGAGGTGGCATTGGTTAGTCTAGGAACTCTTACATTTATAAAACCTGTCATAAAAAAGCTAAGAAGCAGAAACTTCAAAAGTAAAATCCTACAGATGCCACTAGTAGATGCTAGCGGAAAGCAATCGTACCCACTTGAGCTTAAAGAGGAGATGTTTAGGGGTATTTATAAATCTTTTGAACCTTGGCATAAAGAGGTCTATTTCTATATGTGTATGGAGGATGAGAGCTTATGGAAAAAAGTTTTTGGGTATGAATATGGATCCAATGAAGAAATGGAGAAAGATATGTTAAATTTTTATATGAAAAAGATAGAGCAATGCAAAAAAGTTTAGAGTTTAGCCCTGACCCCTTAAAGGCTGACCCCTTAAAGGTTTTGGTTAGTGGGGGTAGTAGTGGAATTGGTAAAGCAATTGTTAAAGAGTTAAAGGACAGTGGATATAAAGTTTTTAGGATCAGCAGATACAAAGGAGAGATAGTTTGTGATTTAAGAGATGAAAAGGTTTTAGAACAAAAGATAAAAAAGTTTCTTAGTGAAAATGATGTTGACCTTCTTATAAACTGTGCTGGAATTGGAGAGTTTAAGCCTCACGAGGAGATAAATTTTAAAAAAATTTGTGAAATTATAGATGTAAATTTAAAGGCTCCAATTTTACTTACAAATTTATGCTTAAGGAGCCTTAAAAAAACAAAGGGACATATTATAAATATCTCTTCTATTGAGGCACTAAGACACTCAAAATTTTCAGCTCTTTATACTGCTACAAAGAGTGGACTTAGAGATTTTAGTTTAAGCCTTTTTGAAGAGGTAAGAAAAAGTGGAGTTAGAGTAACCTCTGTAAACCCAGATTTGGTCAAAACAGATTTTTTTAAAAATTTGAACTTTGAACCAAAAGATAACAAAGAGTATTTTATAGAGGCACAAGAGCTTGCTAAAACTATCTTACATATAATCAACTCTCCCTCTCCCATAACCGATCTAACTATAAGACCGCAAAAAATTGGGATAATCAAAAAAAATTTAACACAAAATTAACAAATATTATGTACAATCTTTCTATGAAAAAGCAGTATAAATTTTTTTTGACTTTCATAACTTTTTTGATGCTCCTAGTTGCTATAGAGACAGCTTATTTGTCAACCAGTGCTTCATTTGATCAAGATAAGAACAAACTTGTAAAACTTGTTGGCTTGCCTGATTTAACCATATCAAATAGTGCGAATTTTATAAGACATAGAAGTCTTGCAGATACATTTGCGCTCTTTTTTAATGATCCAGAACTTGTAGAATTTTTTCCCTCAACATTTATCTATAATTACTCCGACATACAGTATAAAAACCCTTCAAGGATTGAGATTGAAAATTAACTATTTGTTGCTAAATTTTGCACTAAACTCTCTACTAAGAACTAAAACAAAGAGTTTTTTTATAACTTTAGTTTTAACTATATTGGTGTTTTTATTGGCAAGCATCTTGTTTATTGCTAACTCTATAAAGTTTGAACTTTTTAGCACACTTGAAGAGTTACCAGAGATTGTAGTGCAAAAAATCCAAGCAGGACGACATAGCAATATAGAGACCAAAAGAGTAGATGAATTACTAAAAATAAATGGCATCCAAAGTGCAATTCCTAGAGTTTGGGGTTACTACTACTTTCAAAAAGCTGGGGTAAACTTTAGCGTTGTTGGAATAGATGAATACGATAAGCAGTATAAAAAAAGTTTTGAAAATGTAGTGGAAGATTTTGATTTTGAAAAACTTGCAAATAAAGACTCCATGGTTGTTGGAAGGGGTGTAAAAGAGATTTTAAGCAAAAACTACTACAAAAACTACTTTAACTTCATAATGCCAAATGGAAACTTTAAAAAGGTTTATATCGCCTCTACTTTCAAATCTTCAACCTCTCTTGAATCAAATGATATTATCCTTATGCCAACAACTTTGGCTAGAGAGATTTTTGGATTAAAAGATGATTTAGCCACTGACATTGTCTTAAAGGTGGCAAATAAAGATGAAATTCCAACCATAGTAAAAAAAATAAAATTTCTATTTCCAGATAGCAGAGTCATAACAAATGAGGATTTAAAAGTTAGCTATCAAAATATATTTGATTATAAGAGTGGACTGTTTTTGGCTCTTTTTGTTGTTGCAATTTTTACATTTGGCATCATTATTTATGATAGAGCAAGTGGGTTAAGCAGTGAGGAAAAAAAAGAAATCGGCATACTAAAGGCTTTGGGCTGGACCATGGATGACATACTAAAAGAGAAATTTTATGAAAGCTTTATAGTCTCTTTTGTAGCATTTTTAATAGGCATCATACTAGCTCAATTTTTTGTATATTTTTTGAATGCACCAATTTTAAAAGATATATTTATAGGATATTCTAGACTAAAACCTCCATTTGAATTGGAATATGTTTTTGATTTTGCAACAATTGCACTACTATTTTTTCTAAGTGTCCCCCTCTATATAGCCTCAATCATAATTCCAAGTTGGAAAATAGCCATACAAGATGCTGATGAGGTGATGAGATGATTGAGTGTAAAAACCTAACGAAAATTTACAAAGATATTACAGCACTAAAAGATATTAATTTTAAATGCAGCGGTGGTGAAGTTATAGTTTTAAAAGGATCTAGTGGGAGCGGTAAAAGTACTCTTTTATCTCTTATAGCAGGACTTAGTAAACCAACTTTTGGAGAAGTGGTGGTAAAAGGGAAAAGAGTTTCAAAAATGCCCGATAACTTTGTAGCTCTTTTTAGACGAGAAAATATTGGCTTTATATTTCAACGCTATAACCTCATACCAAATTTAGATAGCTTTAACAACATCATAACTCCACTAGTGCCAAATAGTCCAAATGAAGAAGAGTTAGAAAAAAAGGTTGAGTCAATCTTAAAAAAACTAAATCTAAGTTCCAAAAAAAATAGCATTGTCAAAAACCTCTCAGGCGGAGAGCAACAACGAGTTGCAATTGCAAGAGCTCTTATAAATGATCCAAGTATTATTATCGCAGATGAGCCTACAGCTAACTTGGATGAAAAACTCTCATTAGAATTTATTGAGATTTTAAGAGAACTA
>JALSLU010000174.1 GCA_026988125.1 Sulfurospirillum sp. | reverse complement strand
TGAAGCTAGCACTCAAAAAGAGATAAAATCCGAGACTATAAACGGGATAGAGCTAATTGTAGATGAGCTAGGGGCCGGAGATATAAAAAAAGCAATTGACGATATAAAAAACAAAAGCCAAAAAGTTGCTGTAATCTTGTTTCAAAAGAGGGATGATAAAGTTCTTATGGCTGCTGGAGTTAAGGGGGCTGAGCTTAAAGCTGGAGATTGGATAAAGAAGATTGCTCCAATAGTAGGCGGAGGCGGTGGAGGAAGAGCCGATTTTGCTCAAGCTGGCGGTAAAGATGCTTCAAAATTACAAGAGGCAAAAGAGGCTGCACATAAATATGCTAAGGAAAGATTAAGAAGTGAATGAGTTAATTGCAAGTATATTTGGATCCTATGGTCGCATAATAATTTTTTTTCATATACTTAGTGCATCTATTCTTATTGGTAGTATGATAACGATTAGATATATAGTTCATCCAATATTGATTGGGATTGATGATGAGCATACAAGATTTAAAAAATGTATAAAAATTTTAAATAGGTATGTATATTTTGTTGTAATTCTAATGCTTATTATAGCTTCTGCTTCTCTTTTTATGATAATTGGTTTTGGGTTTGAGTATGCTGATCCTATTGTTAACTCATTAATTAGAGTAAAAGAGGCACTCTGGGTCTTTTTAGCTTTTAATTTTGTTTATGCGTATATAAGATTATACCAAGCAAAAAAACTTTTTGGTATGAGAGAATTTTTTGAAGTTAAAGAGAATTTGAGTTTAATTCTTAACTATCTCATACCTCTAAACATAATTTTGGCTATGATTGCAATCTATATTGGTGTAATAATTAGGGGATTTTGATAATGATAGTACTCGCTTCTAATTCAGTAACTAGAGCTTCAATTTTAAAAGAAAATGGTGTGAATTTTATACAGAGAGTTAGTGATTTTAATGAGGATGGATTAGTTGAGTCAAATCCATCTCATTTTGTCTATAGAGCAACATTGGGAAAAATGAAATCATATATTCAAAAATATGGATTGGATGAAATGCCGGTTCTTTGTGCTGATACTGTAGTAAGTAGTTTAGGAAAAATTTTAAGGAAGGCAAAGAGTGAAGATGAAGCAAGAGAGATTTTGAAGTTACAGAGTGGACAGAAGGTTTCAATTCTTACATGTATGATTCTTAAAACTCAAAATAGAGAATTTATTGATTTGAGTAGAACTATTTATGTTTTTGAAAAATTTGATGACCAAAAGCTTGAGGAGTATTTAAAACGAGGTGAATGGAGGGATAAAGCAGGAGCTTGTATGGTAGAGGGATTTTGTAAGGAGTATATAAAAGAGGTAGTTGGATTTGTGAGTACTGCAAAGGGGTTATGTATAGAGAAGCTTTTACCATATTTAGAGGGAGACTTTAGTTGAGTTTTATTTGTAAAAAACTCAAAATTAAAAATAATGATAGAGTGTTAGTAGATATTGATTTTCATTTTGAAAACTCATTTGCGCTTATTGGGCAGAGTGGAAGTGGTAAAAGTTTAAGTTTGAAAGCGCTCTTAGGAATGTTAAGTAGTGATTTAGAGGTAGAAATTGATTTAGTTGGAAGAAGTTTTAAAAGAGGAGATAGTATATCTTTTGTGCCTCAAAACCCATTTACTGCACTTTCTCCCTTGACAAAAATTATAGATCAATTTTTGGTTTCGAGAAGTAGGGCTATAAATTTTTTTGAAATGGTTGGGCTTGATCCTAAACTTTTGGATAGATTTCCTAGTCAATTAAGTGGAGGGCAACTTCAAAGAGTGGTTATAGCATTTGCTTTGGAAATTGAGCCAGAGCTGTTACTATTGGATGAACCAACTACTGCATTAGATGAAAGTTCAAAAAAAGAGATTTTAAATCTTTTAAAAAAGTTACATGCAGAGAAAAAGTTTAAGATGATTTATGTTACGCATGACATAGAGTCTACAAAGGGCTTATGTGAAGAGATTGCTATAATAAAAGATGGAAAGATAGTTGAGATTGGAAATTTAGATGAAGTTATTTTAAATCCAAAAAATATTTATACAAAAAAGCTAATAGAGGCAAGTTTTAAAAATAGAGAGTTTAGACAATGAAATATATAGTAACAATTTTTTTCTTTTTAATGGCTGTTTTATTTGCTGGTTTTTTATATCTATACTCCCAGGTAAGGTTTGATGCATATAAGATAATTGATTATTCTCCAAAGCTAACTACTCAGGTATTTGATAGGAATGATGAGTTGATAGCAAATATTTTTGATAAAGAGCATAGGTTGTATGCAACCTATGATGAAATTCCTCCAAGAGTTATAGAGGCGTTGGTTGCCATTGAAGATACATCCTTTTTTGAGCATAAAGGGATAAATATAGAGGCGATTTTTAGAGCAATTATAAAAGATATAAAAGCTATGAAGCTTGTTGAGGGTGCAAGTACCATTACTCAACAGTTAATTAAAAATACAGTTTTAACTAGAGATAAAACTATACAAAGAAAATTAAAAGAGATTGTTTTGGCTTTTAAAATTGAGAATGAGCTTACAAAAGAGCAAATTCTTGAGAGATATTTTAATCATGTTTATTTTGGACATGGTTACTATGGGATAAAAACTGCAGCTGAGGGATACTTTCATAAAAATTTAGATGCACTTAGTTTAAAAGAGATTGCCATACTTGTGGGTCTTCCAAAAGCACCAAGTAGCTATGATCCAAGTAGAAACTATGATTTGTCGTTAAGTAGAGCAAATAGAGTCCTCTATAGAATGCACTCTTTAGGCTGGATAACAGATAAAGAGTATACAGAGGCTATAAAAGAGGAGCCTATGGTTTATGATGAAACTTTAACCAAAAATAGAGCACCATATATAGTTGATGAAGTTATTAAGAGGTTAAAAAAAGATTATGAAGATTTAAAGATTGGTGGATATAAAATATATACTAGTGTGGACTTGAGACTTCAAGATTTGGCAAAACAAGCTTTAAAGTACGGATATAAACAGATCTTGAAACGACATCCAGATACAAATACAACAAAATTAAATGGAGCAATAGTAGTTTTAGAGAGTAAAAGTGGAGATATATTAGCTTTGGTTGGTGGAGTAGATTATAAAAAATCACACTTTAATAGAGCAACTCAATCAAAAAGACAGCCAGGTTCAGCCTTTAAACCATTTATCTATCAGCAAGCTTTGAATGTTGGTTATTCTACTTTAAGTGAGATTCCAGATATTTCAAGAGTATATATAGATAAAAAAAATGATAAAGAGTGGAAACCTAAAAATTATGAGGGTAACTATGAAGGACTTTTAAGTTTAAAAGAGGCATTAGTTCACTCCAGAAATTTAGCAACTATTAACCTTTTAAATGCATTAGGAATGGATAATGTATATAAAGAATTAAAAAAAATTGGTTTTAAAAACATACCTTATGATCTCTCTATGGCTCTTGGAAGTTTTGGAATTTCACCACTAGATTTTAGTGGATTTTATTCTATGTTTCCAAATTATGGTGTTAAAGTTGAGCCTATTTTAATAAAAAAAATAGTAAATAAATATGGTGATGAAACCATATTTGAAACTGAAAAAAAGAGAATTTCTTCAAAAGAACAGGCATTTTTGATGGTAGACATATTAAGAACTGTAGTCCAAAGAGGAACAGGAAGAAGAGCTAGAGTAAAAGGAATTGAGACTGCAGGTAAAACTGGTACTACAAATAAAAATATAGATGCTTGGTTTTGTGGTTTTACACCTGAAATAGAGGTTTTAGTTTGGTATGGTAATGATGATAACTCTCCAATGAAGAGATATGAGACTGGTGGTAGAGTAGCAGGACCAGCATTTTCTTATTTTGTGAGTGGTTTTTTAAAGCTTTATCCTCAAACAAAAAGAAAATTTTTACCTCCAAAAGGGGTAGAGATGAGAGTTATAAATGGAAAAAAAGAGTATTTTACAAAAACATCTCCGCTCCCAGATAGAGATAAGTTAGAAGATAACGAGAAAGAAGGTATGCTATTTTGAGTGGAACAGAGAGAAAAAATATAAGACAGGGTTTGGGAGTAAGGATAGTTTTAAAAAAAGATCAAAGAAGTGGTATTTTGACCAAGGGCGTAGTAAAAGATATCCTTACAAACTCTCCTACTCATCCACATGGGATTAAGGTAAGACTAACTAGTGGAGAGATTGGAAGAGTAAAAGAGATAGTTTGAAAATTTTAATTGATGGTGATGCCCTTCCAAATCTTTTGAAGCCCATACTTATAAAGGCCATAAACAGAGAAGAGATTAAAACTATAGTGGTCTCAAATAAAAAGGTATCGATTGGAAAAAGTTTATACATAGAGTATATAGTGGTTCCTCTTGGCTTGGATGTAGCAGATAGAAAAATTGTTGAGCTTGCTAGCGAAAAGGACTTAGTAATCACTGCTGACATTCCACTAGCAAATAGTATAGTGGAAATTGGAGCCACTGGGCTTGATCATCGTGGAGAGCTTTTTACTAGCGAAAACATAAAACAACTCTTGGTTATGAGAAATTTGATGGCTGAAATTAGAGATAGTGGAGAAATTTTAAAAGGAACATCCCCATTTAGTTCCAAAAATGCCGAGAAGTTTGCAAACCAGTTAAATGCTTTTTTGCAAAAAAGGAGGAGGTAGCTCCTCCTTTGGTTTTAGCAAGAGTAAGTTGATTTAAACTCAAATGCTGTTGGTCTAGACTCATCCGGCCAAACTTGTGTTTCAAACTTATAGTGTTGGTATGTATCTATAAATAAATCACTCATAACAGGTTTTAGATAGTCATTATCTTGGATTAGAGACTCAAGAGATTCTCTGAGTGTATGAGGCATCTGCTTTATACCTTTTTCTCTAATTTCTGCCAAGCTTAATTCAAAAAGGTCCTCATCCATTGGACCATTTGGTTCAATTTTGTTTTTGATTCCATCTAAACCAGCTAAAAGCATTGCAGCAAAAGCTAAGTATGGACATGCAGTAGAATCAGGGAATCTCATCTCAACTCTAACTGATTTCTCACCACTTCCATAAGGGATTCTACAACTAGCACTTCTGTTTTGTGAGGAGTAAGTCAAGATGCTTGGAGCTTCAAATCCAGGGATTAATCTCTTATAAGAGTTTGTAGAAGCATTTGTAAATGCAGCTACACTTCTAGCATGGTGTAATATACCACCAATGTAGTGTCTAGCAGTATCACTTAAGTTACCATACTCTCCAGCTTTATAAAATAGATTTTTTCCATCTTTCCAGATTGACATATGAGTGTGCATACCGTTACCATTATCACCATATAGAGGTTTTGGCATAAAAGTCGCAGTTTTTCCATTTAAATGAGCAACCATTTTGATTACATACTTTAGTTTTTGAACATTATCAGCAGCTTCTACTAGTGTTCCAAATTTTACACCAATTTCACCTTGAGCTTGAGCAACTTCGTGGTGAACAACAAATGTCTCTAATCCAACTTGCTCTAAAACTTGAACCATCTCAGCTCTCAAATCAACCATTGAGTCAGTTGGCTGACAAGGGAAGTAGCCACCCTTTGTTCTTGGTCTGTGACCTGTGTTGTAGCCATCTTCATAGCTAGCACTATCACTCCACTCTCCCTCTTCAGAATCTACCTCATAGTAAGAGCAGTTGATTTCATCTTTAATTTTAACATCATCAAATACAAAAAATTCATTCTCAGGTCCAAAAAATGCTGTATCTCCTATGCCACTCTCTTGAAGGTGTTTAATCGCTTTTTTAGCTATACTTCTAGGACACTTTTCATATAGCTCACCCTTGTATATGTCAAACACATCACAAAATACAATTATAGTTGGATCAGCAGTAAATGGATCTAAAAATGCACTTTCAGCTTCTGGCATAAGAATCATATCTGATCT
>JALSLU010000173.1 GCA_026988125.1 Sulfurospirillum sp. | reverse complement strand
ACAAACACTTGGCACAAGTTGGACTCTATAAGAGTGCTATTGAGGAGATTAGCTTCAAGATGGTGAAGGCTTATTTGGTCTACTTGAGAGAAGATGGAATAGAGCTTTTAAAAATTTAACTTATAAAAAATTTAAATTCAGCTATTTATAAGATTTATTCTACTACAATCACACTTCAAATTAAATAGAAGGGTCTTGATTATGAAAGCTACAAGAGCTATTAAGCCTCATGAAGTGAAACGAGATTGGATTGTAGTTGATGCAGAAGGTAAAAGATTTGGTAGAGTCTTAACTGAAATTGCAACACTTCTTAGAGGAAAACATAAACCTTGCTTTACTCCTAATGTAGATTGTGGTGATTATGTTGTTGTTATAAATGCAAAAAAAGTTGAATTTAGCGGTAATAAACTAAATACAAAACAGTACCACAGACATACAGGTTACTTTGGTGGTGTTAAAAGTGATAAGTTGGCAGATTTACTAGAGAACAATCCCGCGAAACTTTATAGATTGGCTGTTAGGGGAATGTTGCCTAAGACAAATCTTGCTAAGTCTATGATTAAAAAATTGAAAGTGTATGCAGGTAGTGAACATCCGCATTCTGCTCAAGTTAGCAAGAAAGAAGGAAAATAGATATGGCAAAAGTATATGCAACAGGAAAAAGAAAAACTGCAATTGCTAAAGTATGGGTTGCACCAGGTAGTGGTAATATTATAGTAAATGGTCTAAGTTTGGATAGTTGGTTAGGTGGTCATGAAACAATCAAGATGAGAGTTAGACAGCCTCTACAAGTGACTAAGCAAGAGGGAAATTTTGATATAAAAGCAACAACTCTTGGTGGTGGATACTCAGCTCAAGCAGATGCTCTAAGGCATGGAATTTCAAAAGCTTTAGCATCTATGGATGCAGATTTTAGAGCTATGCTAAAACCAGTGGGACTTCTTACTCGTGATTCTAGAAGTGTTGAAAGAAAGAAATATGGAAAGAAAAAAGCAAGAAAATCTCCACAGTTTAGTAAGCGTTAAGAAAAGATACTATTACTCAAGAGAGACTTTGTGGTCTCTCTTTCTTCTGCTATGAAAATTCTCATAAGTGCTTGTCTTCTTGGTCAAAATGTTAAGTATAATGGCTTAAATAACTCTATATTAGATAATCAGTTTATAAAAAGATTACAAAGTTTAAATCTATTGATTCCTATATGTCCAGAAGTTGATGGAGGACTGTCCATACCAAGAGTTCCAGTAGAAATAATAAAAGGCAGAGCTATTGATAAATTTGGCAAAGACAAGACAAAACATTTTCAAACTGGAGCAAAAAAGGCAGTTATATTAGCAAAAAAATTTAATATTAAATATGCAGTTTTAAAATCAAAAAGTCCATCGTGTGGTAGTGGGTTTATATATGATGGTAGTTTCTCCCATACTTTAATACAAGGAGATGGCATTACTGCTTTAGCACTAAAAAAAATTGGTGTCCAAATTTTTAGTGAAGATAATCTTGATTCTTTAGAAAAACTAGTAAAATTAAATGGAAATTTATAGATATTTACTTTTTATTTAAAATAAGTTAAACCTATGTTTATAGAGTTTATATACAATTACATCAACCAAAACAAAACCTCCTTTTTGTTATAGTTAAAAATTTTAAATGCACTCTATTTGCCCGACTAGAGTGCATAACTTCTAATCAATTTTTTATTTAAATAAAAGCTTAGTGTTATACTTTGAAATGTATCTGTCTGTTTTATCCATAGTTATGCAATTGAAAATTATAAAAAATTATCTATATAGGATAAAAGTTATCTTATTTACTTTATGTTTAATATGGATTAAATTTGTATTTAAACAATAGTTGTATACTTTCATTACCAAGACAAAAACCTCCTTTTTGTAGATAGAACCAAAAAATTTTAAAATTAAGCATCCTGGTTGCCCGCCTAGGATGCTTTTTTTATGTACTTTTTTTGTATAATACACCTATGAAACATATAATATTTTTTTTATCAACTTTTTTATATTTAAGTGCTTCGACACTTCACTTGTCGATTTCAGCTAGTCCTTCTAGGTTA
The DNA here is from genome assembly GCA_026988125.1 of Sulfurospirillum sp. GTDB lineage: Bacteria > Campylobacterota > Campylobacteria > Campylobacterales > Sulfurospirillaceae > Sulfurospirillum_A. The sequence goes on along the minus strand of JALSLU010000173.1, from coordinate 3,884 downwards.
AATCCCATTTTATCGACCGATAGTATAAGTTCAGAAATAACACAGTGGATTTTTAATGCATTGGTTACATATGATAAAAATGGAAAAATAAAGACTGAATTGGCAAAAAGTTATAAATTTTTAGATGAGACAACATTGGAATTTATCCTAAGGGATGATGTTTATTGGAGTGACGGTGTTAAATTTGGTCCAAAAGATGTTTTGTTTACTTACAAAACGATAATTTCACCAAAGATATATACCCCTTACTCATCTGGCTTTAAACATATAAAGTCTGTTTCTATTGTTGGTAGTAATAGAGTTATTGTAAAGTACAAGTATCCATATTTTAAAGCGCTCGAAACTTGGATGATGCAAATTTTACCGCAACATATACTCAAAGATGAAAAGGATTTAATGACATCAAAGTTTAATAAATCTCCAATTGGTACTGGTCCATATACTTTAAAAAAATTTTCAAACTCCAGTGATATTACTTTAAAATCAAATCCTAACTATTTCATACATGAACCAAAAATTGAAAAGATAATGTATCATTTTGTTCCAGATGTTAGTAGCAGATTTTTAATGTTAAAAAGTGGAAAATTGGATGTTGGTAGTTTAACTCCTCTACAATTAGAGCGTCAAATTGGAGATGAGTTTAGAAAAAAGTTTAATATATATGAAGATTTAGCTCACTCTTATAGTTACTTAGGATTTAACTTAAAAAGTGATAAATTCAAGGATCTAAAAGTTAGAAAAGCTTTAAGTTATGCAATCAATAGAGAGGAGTTGGTAAAAATTCTATATTTTGGTCATGGTCAAGTTTGCCACGGACCATTTATGCCAAAAACTGGAGCATTTAATTCTGATGTAAAGTCACCAAAACAAAACATAAAAAAAGCAAAAAAGCTCCTAAAGGAGGCTGGTTACGATGAAAATAACCCGTTAGAGTTTACATTGACAACAAGTACTGGAGGAAGTGGAAGTTATATAGCTCAAATTTTACAACATCAGTTAAAAAAGGCTGGTGTAAAAATGAATCTAAGAGTAATGGAGTGGCAAGCCTTTTTAAATACAGTTGTGTTGCCTAGAAACTTTGAAACGGTATTGATGGGTTGGTCTTTAGGATTAAAACCTGATGCATATAGTATTTGGCATAGCGAATCTCAAAGAAAGGGAGGTTTTAATTTTATAGGGTATAAGAATGATAAAGTAGATAAGCTTATCAAAAAGGCAGAAAAAACTGTAGATCAAAATGAGTTTGATAGGATATATAGAGATATCTTTAAGCTTATAGCTAATGATGTTCCATACCTTTTTTTAGTAATTCCAAACAATATAACTGTTGTAAATAAAAAGATTGAACCTGTTAGCCCATCTATTATAGGGGTTATGCACAATACGATAGAGTGGATTAAGACTCCTTAAATATTTTTATAATATAATAAAAATAATAAAAATCGAAGGAATTAGTGTGAAAAAAACTATGATACTAGTTATCATTTTTGCTTCATTTTGTTTTTCAGGAAGTATTATAAAGGTTATTGAAGGTGCTACAAATTCTGGTATTTCCAAAGCCTATATGATTCCCGAGCAAAGTAGACCAGTAGGTTTTATAATCAAACATGTTCAAGATGATTTGGATAACGATGGCATCAAGGATGAAAAAGATAGATGCAAAAATACCCCTAGTGGAAAAGTTGTAGATAAAGATGGATGCACAAAGGTAATAGTTTTAAGAGTTGGCTTTGATTTTGATAAATATGACATAAAAGAGAAATATAGAGATAAAATTAATGAAGCTTTTTACATAATGAAAAAAAATTCTACATATAAAGCTATAGTAGAAGGTCATACCGACTCAATAGGAACATATGAGTATAATTATAAACTTTCTAACTTGAGAGCAAAAAGTGTTGCTAGGGTGTTGATAGAACTTGGTATTGCTAAAAATAGAATAATAACTAAAGGGTATGGTGAGACGGTTCCTGTTGCTTCCAATGCAACCAAAGAGGGTAGGGCAAAAAATAGAAGAGTTGAGATAAGTTTTAATAAAAATTAATAACTGACCTTACGCACTATAAAGACACCTAGGCAGAATGAGAAAGCATTATATGCAAGGCAGTTTACTTTTAGCGTAGCCAAAGCTACGGTGAAAGTGAACTAACGAAGCAGATGGTGCTTTATCATTCTGTCCGTAGGATGATAAAATTTGCGCTCTACTGCTGTGGAGTCATAGCTTCATAGTAGTATAACTACAATTTTGCTATACTTCCTTGCATTAGAGTGCAACTTTTATCACCTAGGTGTGCTTATAGTGCGTAAGGTCAGATAATAAAAGGAGGATACAGACGATGAGAAGGTTGATGCTTTTGAGCATAGTATTTGCATCTTTGGTATTTGGTTATCAAGGTGATTATAAGAATGAGGTTACAATAACAGGTGGAGGTGTAAAACCTGAGGGAAATTTAGATTTAAAAAATGAGTTGAACTTTGGTCTTAGATATGGGACATATTTAGACTCTTTATCACCATTTGATATGTTAGAGTTTGGTTATGAAAGAGCAAGTTCGGTCAAATATAAAAATTCTACATTTGATACAAATATCAATAGATATTTCATAAATTTGGTAAAAGAGTATGAACTATCCAAAAAAACTGCAATTTATAGTTTAATTGGTGTTGGGTATGAGGATTTTACTAAGGAGATGTTTGACAATGAAGATGAGGGATTTTTTCAATATGGAGTTGGTATAAAACATTGGATTATGGATAGTTTCGCACTAAAGGCAGAGATAAGACACGCAATCAATTTTGATAGTGACAACAATCTATTTTATAATCTTGGTTTTGTGATTCCTTTTGGCAAAGTAACTAAAAATGAGCCTATAAAGGTTGAAGAAGAAAAAATAGTTGAGCCAGAAATTAAACCTATAGAAACTAAAGTAGACAAAAAGGTGGAAGTAAAAAAACCAGTGAAAATTACTCCTCCAAAAGATAGTGATAGAGATGGGGTAATAGATGATAAAGATAAATGTCCAAATACACCACCAAATAGAGTAGTGGATAGTAATGGTTGTATAAAAGTTATAACTTTAAGGATCAATTTTGAATATGACAAAGCAGAAATACCAAACTCTTATAATGAAAAACTTCAAGAGACTGTAAACTTTTTGAGAGAAAATCCTGAGTATAGAGTAAAACTTGAAGGGCACACAGACTCAAGAGGTTCTTTTAAATATAATCAAAAACTATCCGAAAAAAGAGCGAAAGCTGTGGCAGATGCGTTGATTGGACTTGGAATTGGAAAGGAGAGAATTTCATATGAAGGGTATGGTGAAAATCTACCTGTAGCATCTAATGCAACTAAGGAGGGCAGGGCACTAAATAGAAGAGTTGAAGCTAAGTTTTATAGGTATTGATTAAAATGATTGTAAATTACAAGAAAAAGAGATGTGGTGATAATCCTCTTTGATCTTGATGGGACACTGATTGACTCAACTGAGGCAATATTGGAGGGGTTTGAAGTAGCTTTTAGAGAGTTCAACCGAACTCCTCCAAAAGATGAAGAGATAAAAAGGCTTATAGGTTATCCACTCGATATAATGCTTCAAAAGCTTGGAGTCGATAGAGCTAATATAGAGAATTTCGTAAATGCTTATAAGTTACACTACAGAGAGATATATATAAAAAAAACAACGCTTCTACCATATGCAAAAGAGGCTATAGAAGTAGCTTCATCCATAGCAACTCTAGGAGTTGTAACAACAAAGACAGCAACCTACTCTCAAAAACTTTTAGAACATATGAAGATAATGGACAATTTTGATCTGCTCATAGGTAGAGAAAATGTAAAAAACCCCAAGCCACATCCTGAGCCAATTTTGAAAGCTATGAAAAGA
>JALSLU010000172.1 GCA_026988125.1 Sulfurospirillum sp. | reverse complement strand
AAGATGAGATTGTGAAAAATCTTTTTTGAAGCGTAGCTGTAGCTACGGTGATAAAAAGTTTTTTGCAATATCGCTTTTTTTATCCCTCCCTTAGGGCACTGCATAGGAGCTTACACTCTTCGTTACTCTTTTTCGCCTTAGCTTTGGCTAGGGCTTCAAAAGAGTGCCTTGATTGTAAACTCCTATGCAGTGCTGAGATATACTAAGGTTTTTAGGGGTGCCCTTATGACATCTCTAAAAAACCTCTTGAACTAATACCATATAGGTAAGTGTTGCAGCAAATATGCTTAAAAGTGCATTTTGAAATCTTAAATGTAGAAAAATAGTAACCATTATGGAGATAATTTCAGCCATACCATATGGATAAACTTCCCAAGTAACATCTTTTAGAGCATAAAAAACCAAAACTACCATTATCATCACTGGCATATTGTACTCTATATACTTTACCGTCTTATTTGGCTCTTTTTTCCTAAAAAACAGAAAGGGCATTATTCTAGTCAAATATGTCATAATAGCTGCTATAGCAATCCCAGCCACTATGTAATTATCTTGTATCATTTAGAGCCTTTTTAAATAAAATCAACACCATAGCACATAACCCCAAAGATAAAATCAACATTTTATCACCAGGGAAAGACACCATACCAACAAAGCCTATAATTACCGCTATCAAAAAGGGTTTATGTAGTTTGCTTTTTTTGTATAATTCTATAGATAGCACAATAAATAATGCAGTCAAAGAAAACTCTATTCCTTTATAGTTAAATGGTAAAGCTTGTCCTAAAATAGCTCCTAAAACACTGCCTAAAATCCAATAAAATTGATTTAGTGCAGTAATTGTTAGATAAACCTTTTCCCTGTCTTTATCATCTATTTGTGCTGTTTTTAAAAGTGCAAATGTTTCATCCGTTAACCCAAAGATAATATAATGTTTTTTCCATGAGAAGTCTTTTAGCGTACTTATTAAGGATAATCCATAGAAAGTATGCCTAAGATTTAACAAAAAAGTAGCTACAGCAATCTCTAAAATGGTAGCTTGAGTAGCAAATAGAGCCAAAAGTAAAAATTGTCCAGCCCCTGCAAATATAAAAGCTGACATAAAAAATGCATAGTACCAAGGTATCATAAGATTACTCAAAAGCAGACCAAAAGCCATACCTAAAGGTATATATCCCATTAAAACTGGAATAGTTAGCTTAAAAATTGAAAAAAAATTCACTTTTTAAGATACCTCTGCACATAATCTTTTTGCTTTTCGATAATTCTCTTTTCTTTGATTTTATCATCTTTAGGCTGTTTTATACTCTCTTGATCAAAATAAATTTTATCTATCAAAAAAATTATCAATATAATAACTAAAAAAGGTACTATTATTATCAATTTAACTATCTCTTCAATTGATTCACAGTTTGCAACATCTCGTCACTTGTAGTAATCGCTTTTGAATTAGCCTCATAGGCTCTTTGACCAGTTATCAAGTCTGTCATCTCTTCAACCAACTGAACATTACTCATCTCCACAAATCTTTGCCTAGTTTGACCTAATCCATCAAGACCGGGAGTTCCAACTATAACATCTCCTGATGCATCAGTATTTATATAGTTATTATCTCCCAAAGAGTGCAAACCAGCTGGATTTATGAAGTTAGCTAACTCTATTTGTCCAATATCTGTCATAGCAGTTTGACCAGCTTGTAAAACTGAAACCGTACCATCTGTGCCTATAGAGACTTGTGTTGCATCTTGAGGTATATTTATCTCAGGAATGAGTCTATACCCATCAGAATTTACAATAGCTCCATCTCTATCTACCTTAAATGATCCATTTCTAGTATATGCTGTTGTACCGTCGGGAAGTTGAATTTGAAAAAATCCTTTACCTGTTATAGCAATATCAAGTTCATTTCCAGTCTCTTTAAAGTTTCCTTGAGAAAACTGCTTTGCAACTGCAGTCGGTCTTACACCAAGCCCTACTTCGATCCCTGTAGGGGATTTTGTGGTGGCGCTTGTAGATGTTCCTGCATACTCCATTGTCTGATACATCAAATCTGCAAACTCAGCTCTTTGTTTTTTATAACCAACTGTATTGACATTTGCAATGTTATTAGAAGTAACATCTATCTGTGTTTGTTGTGCTATCATTCCCGTTGCTGCTGTATAAAGTGATCTAATCATAATTTTATCCTTATGCTCTAGTTTGTGCTAATTTATTAATTGCATCTTGATTCAAATCATTCATATGTGAAGTCATTACCTTTTGATACATCTCAACCATTCGTTGTGCTTCAATTAAACCCACCATTTCACTCACAGGGTTTATGTTGCTTGTTTCTATAAAACCTTGAGCCACAACATCAGCTTGAGTTAAATCTGTAGTTTCATTTAAATTAAAATTATATAGATTATCTCCTATTTTTTCCAATCTCTTCAGATCGCTAGGCTGGGCTATATAAAACTTCCCTATAGGAACCTCTCCTGTAGCTATATCATTTGTTGAAAAAATATTTCCAGACTTATCTACACTAAATGTAGAGTTAGGATCAACCTGGATAAATTGTTGATTTTGAAAATATGTGGACGGTATTACAGGATACCCATCTTTTGTAGTCAAAACTCCCTCACTGTTCAATACAAATGCACCATCCCTGGTGAGTGCAAACCCTTCTGGAGTCTTAACCATAAAAAAAGCATCCTCCCTTTTTAGTGCAAAATCAAAACTGTTGCCGGTCCTTTTTAATCCACCATTTCTAAATTCTACATACTGCTCACTAACTTGTGGAACTCTATCTATAGAGGCATTTAGGTATTTAGAAGCCTCTTTTGTATTGTCTCTGATTGGTAAATTCTCTTGGAATTCTTGATAAATTCTTTTAAAATCTCCTATAACAACATCATCACGCTTAAAACCTGCTGTATTGATATTTGCCAAATTATTAGAAATCACATTGAGCTTGTTAAACTGAGTTACCATTGCACCAGTTACAGAGTAATATCCATTTTGCATATCTTTTCACCTATTTTCAATACCTTAATTCTTTTAAAATCTATAAGGTATGTTAATTATTATACATCATAGTACATCAAGCAAAAATCATTCCAAAAAAATTATGAATCATAGTAGTAATTTTTATAAGAAATTAAAAAAAACTGGGTATAATGTATACCTTTTTCAGAATCTCACCAAGGAGCGATCTTCAATGTCCACAAAAGAGTTATATGCTAAATTAGAAGAGCTATTTAAAGAAAACGAAAATTCTCATGTAACCTATGAACAGGTTATGGCACTCTTTTCAAAACAACCTACTGCTTCTAACATAAAAAAGATGAAGCAACTTATGGATAAGTACAAAATTTCACTCATATCCTCTGCCGAAATTGCAAAAATGAAAAATATTGAAGAGGCAAAAAAAAGAGCTCAAGAGGCACAAAAGCTTCAAGATGAAGCATTAGAAAAAGAGTTTGATTTAGCTAATGAAAAAGAGTTGCTTGAATGGAGTAGAAGTGATAGCCCTGTGAGAATGTATCTCAGAGAGATGGGTCTAATCTCACTTTTAACAAAAGAAGAAGAGATAGACATAAGCAAAAGAATTGAGTTTGGAGAAGATATAATTATAGATGCTTTTTGTTCAGTTCCATATCTAATCGACTTTATTTTAGACTATAAAGAGGCTCTAATAAACCGTGAAAGAAGAGTAAAAGAGCTTTTTAGAAACTTTGAAGATGAAGAAGAGAGCGAAGAAGAGGATATAGAAGAAGATTCTCAAAAGAAAACCAATAAAAAAGATGACAAAAGAACTAAAAAGGTCATTGAGAGCTTCAAGGCTCTAGAAAAAGCAAAAAAAGATTGGTTAAAAGCTATAGCTAAAACACCTAAAAATCCAGATTACCCTGAAGAACAGATGATTTATGATATAACAGTTGCTTACAAGAAAAAAATTTTAAAAGAGAAACTTTTAGAGCTTGGACCAACTAGTAAACTTATAAATGAGTTAGTTAAATCTATGGAAACTTCACTAAAGAGTGATGATGAGTTTGATAAAGAGTTAAAAAGACTAGAGTATAGACTACCTCTCTTCAACGATATTTTACGCAAAAACCATGAAAAATTACTTAGTAAAATCACTGAACTAAGCAAAGAAGAGATTACATCTATGGTCCCTGAAGCGACTATGGTCTCTACCTATGTAGAGATTAAAAAACTTTTTCAAACTAAAGAGGCAAGTAAAAAGAGTTTCAATCTTGAGCCTGAAAAATTAAAAGAGATTGTTGAACAGATAAAAAGAGGTAAAAAAATTGCCGATGAAGCAAAAACAAGAATGGCAAAATCAAACCTTCGTTTGGTTGTTTCCATAGCTAAGCGTTATACAAATAGAGGTTTACCATTTTTAGATTTAATTCAAGAGGGAAACATCGGATTAATGAAAGCTGTAGATAAGTTTGAGTATAAAAAAGGGTACAAATTTTCAACATATGCAACTTGGTGGATAAGACAAGCCATAAGTAGAGCTATAGCAGATCAAGCTAGAACCATTAGAATCCCAATACATATGATTGAAACTATAAATCGCATAAATAAAATTATAAGAAAACACTTACAAGAAGAGGGAAAAGAGCCAGATATAGACACTATAGCAAAAGAGGTTGGACTATCTGTTGACAAAGTTAAAAATGTTATAAAAATCACAAAAGAGCCAATTAGCTTAGAGGCTCCTATCGGAAATGAAGAAGATGGAAAATTTGGTGATTTTGTTGAAGATAAAAGCTCTGTCTCACCTATAGAGTATATGCTTAAAAATGATTTAAAAGACCAAATAGATGAAGTTTTAGATCAACTAAACGATAGAGAAAAAGCTGTAATTAGGATGCGCTTTGGTTTAATGAGCGATGAGAGTGATAGAACTTTAGAGGAGATTGGCAAAGAGTTAAATGTTACTAGAGAGAGAGTAAGGCAGATAGAAAGCAGTGCAATAAAAAAGCTAAAACATCCAAAAGTTGGTAGAAAACTTAAAAATTACATAGAGAGTTAAGTTATGGACGCCAACCTTAGCGACGCTTGGATTGAGCATGATTATAATCCATTTATACTTTTTGGTGATGATGGTAGGGTAAAATCTCTTAATCAAGAAGCTCAATATCTATTAGGTGAAGTTGATAAAAAAGAGATCTTTCAACTTGCAAAAAATTTTGCAAGTCACTCGTTTGGATTTAAAACTACAGCAATTGATTTAAGTTATGGCACATTTAAATTTTTTGCTATAACTGTTGGATATCTAGATGAGACACAAATTGGCATAAAGTTATATAAAGTTGCAGCAAAAAAATTTACAGATATAAAAGAGTATGGTGAGAGTATCAATATATACACGCTGTTAGATTTATGTATAAGCGCTGCTTCAACAAGGACAAAAGCCAAATTTTTAAAAGAGTTTGATCCAACATTTCCAGATATAAAATTAGACATTGATTCATTTACTAAACTTTTAGATAAAATTTATCAATCATATGCAAATTCAAAAACTATAACAACAACACTCTCTTTGCAAACTGGCGAGTATATAAAGTTTGAAAGTAAAAAATACCCAATCTTTTCCATCAAAATCACTGGTGAAACTAGAGATGATACTTTTGAAAAAGATATAGAAAAAAAAGCAACAAACAGCAATGCTATTGTCAGATTTGTAAATTTTACAACAATTATTAGTCGTGCTATGGTAACATAAGTTTAGAGGTGCTAATAGATGAAAAAAATCTTACTGCTATATCTTTTTTTAACCGCTATGCTCTACAGCGCTTGCAGTGATGAATACTCAAATAAGAAATATCAAACATCCCCAACAAATCTTTCAAAAATTATAAACTGACCTTACGCACTATAAGCACACCTAGGTGATAAAAGTTGCACTCTAATGCAAGGAAGTATAGCAAAATTGTAGTTATTCTACTATAAAGCTATGCTGACGCAGCAGTAGGGTG
>JALSLU010000171.1 GCA_026988125.1 Sulfurospirillum sp. | reverse complement strand
GCTATCAATGTTGAGGTTTTGTTGATTTACACATCCCATAATTGTTAAAGCTGCTAAAAACATTACTACTATAGATAGTTTTTTCATTATCTACCTCCTCTACCTCCGCCACCATGGCCACCACCACCAGATCCACTGTTATTACCTCCACCAAATCCGCCATTGTCTCCACCAAATCCACCAAATCCGCCATCAGAGCCATATCCCCCGACTTCTCCACCTCTAGCATCTCTTTGGTGTTGGTTTTCATTTTGGTTTTCCAGTTTTTCCATTATCTCTTGAGTTTTTAGCTCCCTGTCTTCATCTTTCATTTTAGAAAGTTTCTCTTTGATCGCATTCATATAGAGGTATCTGTAGCGATTTTGAACTTGATTCATCTGCTTTACTAGCTCATCTATTGTTGTATTCTCTGGAATTGTAACTTCCTCAGTAGTTGTAGCCTCATTCGTTGTTGTAGTAGTATCTGCCGCCCAAATTGTTGTTGATGCAGTCAGTAATACTCCTGCAAGTAAAACTTTTGTCTTCATTTTTAACTCCTCATTTTTTTAATTTCAACGAAATTATGGCATAGAAGTGTTACTTAAGTGATACCTCAATAGTCGTTCCAACCCCAACTTTACTTTTTATCTCTATTTTATATCCAAGTGTATCTATAAGTTTCTTGACTATATTTAGCCCAAGCCCCAAGCCTCTATCGCTTTCTTTGTAAAATCTCTCAAAAACTTTTTTAGGATTTTTTATGCCAACCCCTGAGTCCTCTATGATTAATTTTTTAGAGTCTATGTAGATTTTAACAAACCCGTTTTCACGGTTATATTTGCAAGCATTTGAAATTAGATTATTAACTATTCTTGAAAATTCTACCAATGAGGTGTTGATAGTTTTAGCTTTTATGGTTGTTTCAAACTTAATATTTGGGTATATGTAAGAAAAGTAATTTACTCTCTCTTTGATAAAACTTTCTAAATCTATTTGCTCATTTTTTATTTTAGCATCTTTTATGAGACTTTCTAGGTTGCTGTAGAGTGAGCCAATGTTTTTAGCGCTAAGCTCTATCCTCTCTATAGCTTTTGGTGAGCTTTTTCTTTTTAGTATGTTTAAATTTAAAAATATAGAGGAGACTGGGGTGTTTAAATCATGAATTATATCTTTTAAAAACATTTCCATAATATTTAGAGCCTTTTTTATGGGTCTTATGGTGTAAAATGAGTAAAAAATCGAGAGTAGCAGAAGTATAAAGCTACTAATTAAAAAGTACCATAAACTCCTACTCTTTATTTTGGCAAACTTTTTTTGATATTTTTTATGAGGATAGATTATTTTTAAAACATTTTTTTTTGAAGTTGGTATGTCAAAATAGGCATAAATTTCACCCTTTTTTATGAATAGCTTGTAGAGTTGAGTAACATCTTTATGAGGAACAATATCGATAATCATATCTTTGTCTTTAAAATTGTAGTTATATAGTTTTATTTGGTTAAATATATCTACATGTAAAGCCTGTTTTTTTTCATTAAAATAGAGATAAAATATGATTGCATTTAAAACCAATAGTGTTGAAAAAAAAAGAAAAAAACCCTTAAATAGTGCTTCTTTTTCATAACTTCTCAAGTTTATATCCTTGCGCTCTAATGTTTTTAATCTCAACCCCTAAGAGCTTTTTAATCTTGGCTATATGACCTCTAAGGGCTACATCACTAGGAGTCTCAAGTAGCTCGAGTAGCACCTCTTTTGGAACTATAGTGTCTACATTTTTTAAAAGCTCCAAAAATATCTTTTTATCCACATGAGGTATATTTATAGCTCCATTTTGCTTCAATATCTCATCATTTGCTAGGCTATACCTTAGCTCTCCATACTCTAAAAACCCACCCTTTACTTTTAGTTTAGCCTTTATTCTAACCAAAAGTTCATCAAAATCAAAAGGTTTTTTTATATAATCATCACAGCCTGAGTCAAATCCTTTTGAGAGTGATTCTAAATCTTTTAGTGCCGTTATGAAAAAAGCTGGTGTTTCATCGCCACTATCTCTAAGTGATTTTAAAAAGTCAAAACCATTTAAAAATGGTACATTCACATCCAAAAGATAAAGATCATAATTCTCATTAAATGTTTTTTCAAGTGCAATTTCTCCATTTTTAGCTAACTCAACTACAAAGCCTTCGTCTTCAAGTAGCTCTTTAATGGTTTGAGCTAAGATTTCATCATCTTCTAAAAGTAGTATCTTGTGCATTATCTATTCCTGTAGTTTTTTTGGACAATCTCTTTTTGCCTCTCTTTAGCCTTTGTATCTTTTTCAACAAAAAGAGGTTTTTTTGTTTTTGGGTCCATTTGGGTGTAGTACATCAAAGTAGAGTAGGTTGAGGGTGTTGGGGTAAAGATTTGAGCTTGTTCGGGATTAATCCTCAAAACATTTGAAGCAAAGTTTTTTAAATTACGCATATGAGATTCACTGCAACCTGGATGCGCTGCTATGAGGTAGTAGGTTAAAAACTGCTTTTTACTGCTTTTTTGATTTAGTTCATCAAAGAGTCTTTTAAACTCCATTAAGCTCTTTTTGCTAGGTTTTCCCATAAGTTTTAAAACCTCATCATCAATATGTTCTGGGGCTATCTTCATCTGCCCACTTGTGTGGTGCTCTAAAATCTCTCTTAGGTAGCTCTTTCCATATTTTTTGTCCTCATTTATCAAATCGTATCTAATTCCGCTTGCTACAAATGCCTTTTTAACACCCTTTATAGCTCTAATCTCTCTTAAAAGCTCAATTTGAGTCTTATGGTTTACTTCCATCTTTTTGCATAGTTTTGGAAACATGCACCTTTTGTTTTCACAAGTTCCAGATTGTAGTTTTTTATCGCACTCGTAGCCATACATGTTAGCTGTAGCTCCACCAACATCTCTTATAATTCCTTTGAAGTCTTTATATGTGGTAAAACTCTTTATCTCTTTTAGAATTGAGTCTTTGCTCCTGCTTCTAATGGTTCTTCCTTGGTGCACCCCAATAGCACAAAAGTTACACTCACCATAACACCCTTGATGAGTAGTTACTGAAAACTTAATAGTCTCAAGAGCTTTGACTTTGCCAAATTTTTTATAATAAGGATGTAAGTCTCTTTTGTAGTTCAGTTCACTTATGCTATCTAGCTCCTCTTGATTAAGATAGTAAGCTGGAGGGTTTTGGATGAGGTATCTAGCATCAATTTTTTGATTTAATCCTTTTGCACTCAAAGGATCGTTGTTTTTGTAAAATGTATCGAACATCTCTATAAATTTTAGCTTATCCTTTTGACACTCTTCAAAACTTGGAAGCTCTAGGTAATCCTCTTTAGGATTTTTGGATATATAGCAAAGCCCTCTAACATCAAGTGGATCTTTTTTCTCTCTTAAACATTTAGCTAATTCAATTACGCTTCTCTCACTCATTCCATAAAGAATAAAATCAGCCTTAGCGTCAAAGATTATGGGTCTTCTAAGCTTATTTGACCAAAAATCATAGTGAGTAACTCTTCTAAGACTTGCTTCTATGCCTCCTAGTACTATAGGGGTTGTGTTTTTATAGTATCTTCTAATCAGATTGGTGTATTTTATGGTTGCCATATCTGGGCGTTTGTTGTTTATGCCCCCTGGTGTATAGTCATCATTTTTTCTAAATTTTTTTGTAGCAGTGTAGTTTGCTACCATGCTATCTACGCTTCCTGCACTTACTCCCCAAAAAAGCTTAGGTTCTCCTAGCCTTGTTATATCCTCTTTGGAGTTTATATCTGGCTGGGCAATTATGCCAACTCTAAATCCAGCTTTTTCTAAAATTCGCCCAATAACTGCTATGCCTATGTAGGGTGAGTCTATGTAGCTATCGCCACTAACAAGCACAACATCGCATCTATCCCATCTAAGATTTTGCATCTCTTCTTTTGTTGTTGGCAGAAACATTTTTATGAGTTCCTTATTATTAACTGATATAGCACTTCTGGATTATGACATAATAGAGTAAAATGAGAGTGGTACCTGAGGCCGGACTCGAACCGGCACGGTATTGCTACCATCAGATTTTGAGTCTGACGTGTCTACCAGTTTCACCACTCAGGCACAATTTGGACTGAAATTATACAAAAAAAAGCTTAAAGCAAGAATAATAAACCTCGCTTTAAGCTTTTAAAGTTTTTACTAAGAGTTAGAAACAGCCTCTTTAAGTTTTTTTCCAACTTTGAATTTTACTGCTGTAGTTGCTGGGACATCTACTACTTTGTCTGTACCAGGGACTCTAGCTTTTCTTGCAGCTCTTGGAGCTGTTGAGAAGGTACCAAAACCAATAAAACTTACGCTCTTGCCAGCAGCTAAAGCTTCACTGATTGTCTCTAATGCAGCTTCAACTGCTTTTTGAGCATCTTTTTTTGAAAGACCCGCTTTGTCAGCAACTGCTTGGATGAACTCTGCTTTTTTCATTACTAAATCCTTTTGAAGTGTTATTATGGGGTCATTGTACACTTTTTTTTTATAAAAAACAATAATTTTTACAAAAAAATTAAATAAAAATGATAAAAAGACGATTATTGGATATGGAACTTATATTGCTTATAGTAAAAAAATGTAAAATATAGCAAAAAGAGGTAGATTATGAGGATTACCAATACACTGTTTTATACAAATGCAGCAAATGATTATCAAAGAAATATGCAAGAGCTTTTTAAGGTAAATACTCAGCTCTCTTCAGGAAGAAAGATCCAAAATAGCTTTGAAGATAGTGGTGTTTATGTAGATACCATGAGGTTAGATTATGAGGTTGCAACATTAGAGCAAGTAAAAGAGAGCAGCTCAAAAGCTGAAACATATGCAAACAATACAGATAAAACTTTAAATCAGTTTAGCGATGCTTTAACTCAGTTTAAAACTAAACTTATACAAGCTGCAAATAGTTCACATTCTACTACAAGTTTAAATGCTTTGGCAGATGAACTTGAAGCCTTAAAAAATCATATGGTTAGCCTTGGCAATACTTCTATAAATGGACAGTATCTTTTTTCAGGTAGTGCTGTTACTCAAAAGTCACTTGATGCTTTTGGAAACTACTTAGGAAATGATGAATCAGTAGAAGCACTAATAGGATCTGGAGTTAAAATCCCTTATAATATTGATGGTAAAGACCTTTTTTTGGGAAAGGATAGCGACTACAATAAAATAATCTCAACAAATGTAAAGATGCTAAATCAAACAAAACTTCATCCAGAAATTATGCAAGGAATCGATACCGATCCAATAGAAGAGTACATAACAGAAGCTAGCACCATACGAGATCTAGTAGGAGATGCAGATGGCGATCCTACAAATGATCCAAATACTGTATTTTATCTATCGGGCAGAAGAGCCGATGGTACTACTTTTAAATCTAGGTTTGATATCTCTTCAAGTTCAAATGTATCTGATTTGCTTGAGAGGATAGGGAAGGAGTTTGGAAATACTCCTACAAATAGAGTTGTAGATGTGAATTTAAATGCGCATGGGCAGATAGAGGTAAAGGATTTAAAAAAAGGTAACTCTTTATTGGAGATGCAACTTTTTGGTGCTATAGATAGAGATGCTAGTGCTGGTACTGTAGGAAGTGCCGAACAAGATGACATAGATGATCTTTTAAGTCAAACAAATGTAGATATAATTGAGTTTACCAAGAGTGATTTTTCTAATTTGGCTACAGTAAGTACTGTTACTTCAAGAGAGGATATCTACAGAGATGATACTTTTTATATAGGTTACCCTATGAGAACACCAGATGGTGAGTTTGTTAAAGAGAACACTCCTCTTTTGGATTTTATGCCTAGTAATGTTGATGAAATTTTGGTAGGTGGAAGTCTTTTGACTGTTAATAGCACAACAACTGTGCAGGATTTGATGGACACTATTAAAAATGAATATTTTCCAAACCCATCAACTGATACAATAAGGCTTGAGAATGGTCAATTGGTAACAGATAACAATTCAACTATAGAAC
>JALSLU010000170.1 GCA_026988125.1 Sulfurospirillum sp. | reverse complement strand
AGTAACGAAGAGTGTAAGCTCCTATGCAGTGCCCTAAGGGAGGGATAAAAAAAGCGATATTGCAAAAAACTTTTTATCACCGTAGCTACAGCTACGCTTCAAAAAAGATTTTTCACAATCTCATCTTTTTTTATCCCTCTGAGATATGCTAGGGTTTTTAGAGGTGCCCATATCTTAAAAAGTAAAGGAGAGTTTATGAGACTGTTTTTTGTTTGTTTAGTTTTTATTACATTTTCATTTTCCGAAATGACTCAGCTTTCGGATGAGTGGTATAGAAATTTAGATGAGGCAAAAGCAAAAGCTATTGAGATGAAAAAGCCTATTTTGTTATTTATTCATTCAAGAAACTGTTTTTACTGTCCTAAAATGATAGCAAAAGTTTTTCCAGATCCAAAACTTTCCAAACAATTAAGGAGGGATTTTATACTGCTATCTCTTGATGGCTCTACCGATGCTGATAGTATAGAAGAGGATGTAAATGATCAAGCGCCAGAAAGATTTATAACAAGTGTAACTCCAGCAATTTTTTTTATGGGACCAAATGAGGAGAAATTGACTAAGTTAAAAAAGAGGCATATGGTTATTTATGGGTATTGGAGTCCACAAGATTTAAGTCAATGGGCAGATGATGCATTGAAAAGATTTAAGAAGTACTATGGAGACAAGTATGGTTTATAAATTTCTTTTAACAATAGCAATCTTAGTAGTTTTACCATCTTTTGGTGCCCAGAATGTCGCTGGACAGAAGTACTATTTAAAATATTGCTCTAGCTGTCATGGTAAGGGAAACAGAGGAGGAGGACTAGCCTCAAAAGAGGAGTGGAAAAGCTATTTTTCTAAAGAGGCGGAACTTTTGATATTTTTACATGAAGATCTTCCTGAGATCGTTAAGTACCTAAATAGTAAAAAATTTAAAAATCAAAAAAGAAAGATGCTAAAATTTTTGTTAGAATTTGCAAGTGATTCAGATAGTATACCTAGTTGTAATAACTAATTTTAAGTTTTTATTAGATAGAATTGTCCGCTAATCTGTATGAAACAAGGACAGTTATGTTAGTTAGGATAGAAAAGTTTTTTGATAGAGTGGCGGATATTGTTGGACATATAACTGCTATTTTGATGGCTCTTATGATTCTAAATATATTTTATGATGTCATTATGAGGTACTTTTTTAATCAGAGTTCCATTGCTATGCAAGAGATGGAGTGGCATCTATTTTCAGTTATTATACTACTTGGAGTCTCATACTCTTTAAAAGAGGATGGGCATGTAAGGGTCGATATAATCTATGATAAGCTTAGTCAAAAGAAAAAAGCCATTATAAACATTGTGGGAACTACGCTTTTTCTAATTCCTTTTTCATTTTTAATTTTATATGGTTCTATAGATTTTGTTTTGGAAGCATATGAGACCGGAGAGATTAGCGGCGATCCTGGAGGGCTTACGCATAGGTGGATTATAAAAGCTTTTATACCAGGTTCAATGGCACTTTTAATCTTTACTTCAATAGGTTTTATAATAAAAAATATTAATACATACAGGGGTGCTCATCCACTACCTGAAACCAAAGTGGAGATTTAGCTGTGATTGGTATAGTAATGTTTTTTGTAGCACTTTTTATGCTGCTTTTTGGGTTTCCTGTAGCTTTTACATTTGGGGCGGTTAGTATTGTTTTTGGAATGATTGCTGGCATATATGAAGCAATTGACGCTGGGGAAACTTTACTAGATGGACTTATTTATGGTGAAGAGATGTTTGCATTTATGCCACATAGAATTTTCTCTATAATGAACAATACAATTTTAATGGCTGTTCCATTATTTATATATATGGGAATTGTTTTACAAAAAAGTAAATTGGCTGAGAGACTACTTGAGTCTATGGGTTATCTTTTTGGTGAGGTAAGAGGTGGAGTTGCAATAAGTACAGTTTTAGTTGGTGCTCTTCTTGCAGCCTCTACAGGAGTTGTTGGAGCAAGTGTTGTTGCTATGGGGGTAATATCTTTACCTGTTATGCTTAAGTATAGGTATGATAAAAGGCTAGCAACAGGAACAATTTGTGCATCTGGTACTTTAGGTCAGATTATTCCCCCCTCTATAGTTTTAATTATTTTAGGAGATGTTTTTCAAGTTCCTGTTGGAGATCTATTTAAAGCTGCTCTTTGGCCGGGATTTTTTTTAGTGGGATTTTATATTTTGTATATACTCATATATTCATTTTTTAAAAAAGATGCAGCTCCATCAATAAAACTAGAGGACAATTCCGGAACAAAATCAGAGCAAGTTTTTAATGCTCTTAAAGCAATTTTGCCACCTTTGGTACTTATTATTTTGGTTCTTGGTTCAATCTTTAAGGGAGTTGCAACTCCAACTGAATCAGCAGCTGTAGGGAGCGTTGGTGCTATTATTTTGTCTATATTGTATCGTGAATTTAGTTTTAAAATGGCTCATGAGGCTGCATTAGAGACTGTAAAAATTACAGCAATGGTTTTTGCGATCCTCATAGGAGCCACTGCATTTTCTATGGTATTTACATACACTGGTGGAGATGCAATTGTTGAAGAGTTTATGATGGCTTTGCCTGGTGAAAAGTGGGGGTTTATAATTTTATCTATGATTGCGATAATGATTTTGGGCTTTTTTATAGACTTTATAGAGATTTCATATATAATTGTTCCAATTTTAGTTCCAATTGCGGAAGCTATTGGGATCAATCCAATTTGGTATGCTATTTTGATTGCTATGAATTTGCAAACCTCTTTTTTGACTCCTCCATTTGGCTTTAGTCTATTTTATTTAAAAGGTGTTGCTCCACCTAGTGTTAAAACAATGGATATATATAAAGGAGTTATGCCTTTTATTGCTATTCAGGTTTTGGTTTTGATTATTCTTACCTTTTTGCCAGAATGGTTTGGAATTTCTCAAGCTTTTTAGTTAAAAATGAATTTAGAAATTTATAACAACTTTTATGAAGATGTGAAGAAAATCATCTCTTCAGATAGAGTTTTTACAGATCCACTTCATACCTTAGCATATGGTACAGATGCTTCATTCTACAGACTTATTCCTAAAGTTGTAATTTTCGTAAATAATGCAAAAGAGGTTAAAGAGATACTAAAAATCTCCTCTAAAATGTCACTGCCTGTTGTTTTTAGAGCAGCAGGCACAAGTCTTTCGGGTCAAGCGATTACTGATTCTATTTTGATAGTAACTTCTAGGGATTTTAACTCAGTTTACATAAATCAAGATGCTTCATTAGTAAAGATTGAACCATCTGCTATAGGTGGAGATGTTAATCAAAAACTACTAAAATTTAGAAAAAAAATTGGACCAGATCCTGCTAGTATAAGTTGTGCAATGGTAGGAGGAATTGTAGCAAACAATGCAAGTGGAATGTGTTGTGGCGTAAGCGATAACTCATACAAAACCATAAAAGATATAAAGGTGATTTTTTATGATGGTAGCCAATTAGATACTTCGTGTAAAAAGAGTATAGAGGGGTTTAAACAGACTCATGGACTACTTATAGAGGGAATTAACTCTTTGCACTTAAGAGTTAAAAAAGATAGAGAGTTATTTGAAAAAATAGAGAAAAAATTTAGAATTAAAAATACATGCGGATACTCTTTAAATGCACTTATAGATTTTGATGATCCTATTGAGATTATTAAACATCTACTAGTTGGTAGTGAGGGTACACTTGGGTTTATTCAAGAGGTAACCTTAAAAACAGTTGAAGAGTACAAAGACAAAGCTAGTGCATTGATCTTTTATGAGAGCATAGATGAAGCTTGTGAAGCAGTTAAAATTTTAAAACAAAAATGTCAAATGCAGGTAAATGCTGCGGAAATCATGGATAGAGCCTCACTTAAAAGTGTTGAAAACAAGGAGGGTATGCCAGAAATTTTAAAAAATTTAAAAGAGGGTGTTACGGCTTTGCTTGTAGAAACAAGAGCGAGTAGTTCTAAAACTTTATATAAAAATATAGAGCATATTTTGGAGAATCTTTCTCAGATTAAGTCCTGCCTTCCAATAGAATTTACAACCAAAAAAGAGGAGTATGAAAAGTTTTGGAAGGTTAGAAAAGGACTTTTTCCTACTATAGGAGCCCTAAGAGAGGCTGGAACAACGGTGATTATAGAGGATGTTGCTTACCCTATAGATTTTTTATCTGAGGCAACACTTGAGCTTCAAAGTCTCTTTAAGAAGTATGGTTATAGTGAGGCCATAATTTTTGGTCACGCTTTAGAAGGAAATTTGCACTTCGTTTTTACACAATCTTTTGAAAATAAAGAGGAGATAGAGCGTTATGAAGAGTTTATGCAAGAGGTTACAAACCAAGTAGCTATCAAATACAGCGGAAGTTTAAAAGCTGAGCATGGCACAGGAAGAAACATGGCTCCTTTTGTGGAGTTAGAGTGGGGAGAAAAAGCATACTCTCTTATGAAAGAGATTAAGTATTTGTTTGATCCTAAAAATCTTTTAAATCCTGGAGTAATTTTAAATAGTGATGAAAAAGTACACCTTAAAAACTTAAAAAAAATTACAATTACAAATGAGAAAATAGATAGCTGTATAGAGTGTGGTTTTTGTGAACCTAGTTGTCCATCTAACTCTCTTACTTTAACTCCTAGACAAAGAATAGCCTCTTTTAGATATCTACAAAGTTTAAAAAATGATAATAATCTAAATCTTTTTAAAGAGGTGGATAAAATTTATGAGTATAGCGCAGTTGATAGTTGTGCTACATGCTCACTATGTAGCATTACTTGTCCAATTGGCATAGATACAGCAAATTTAACCAAAAGGATAAGATCTAAAAAGAGTAGTGCTTTTTCAAAAAAAATTGCCAAGAAAATTGTTAATAACTACGATAAAGTTCTTTTAGTAATGAGAGTGGCCCTATGTAGCATAAAGTGGTTAAATAGATACCTAATATCAAGTGATAAAATGACAAAAATTAGTCTCTTTTTTAGAAAATTTAGTAAAAATAGACTTCCATTATGGATTAAGTCTCTTCCTGATGGTCAAAAGTTCAATCCACAAGTTACCTTTAAAAGCAAAGACAAAGTTGTATATTTTTCATCTTGTATAAATAGAAATATGGCAAATGCTGGCTCAAATGACAATGAAAGACCAATCTTTGAAGTTGTTATAGATTTATTGCAAAGAGCTGGATATGAAGTAATAATTCCTAAAAATATTGAAAAACTATGCTGTGGTATGCCTTTTAGTTCAAAAGGTTTTTTTGATGAAGCACTTGAAAAATCAAATGAGTTGCAAAAAGAGCTTTATAGAGCTTCTGATAGTGGAAAGTATCCAATACTATGTGATATGAGTCCTTGTAGTAAAACAATAAACGAAACTTTTTCTAAAGAGTTAAAAGTTTATGACTCTATTGAGTTTATAGATAAATTTTTGCTAGATAGACTAACTTTGAGTAAGATTGAAGATAGGATTGTTATCCATGCGACTTGCAGTACAAAAAAAAGCCATTTAGAAGATAGGTTATATAAAATAGCAAAGAGATGTTCTAAAGAGGTAATTGTTCCAAAAAGTGTAACTTGCTGTGGTTTTGCTGGAGACAGAGGATTTTTTATTCCAGAGCTTAATAAGAGTGCATTAAAAGGATTGAAAAAGGAGATTCCAGTTGGTACAAAGTATGCTTTTTCTACAAGCAAGACTTGTGAAATAGGTCTTAGCGAGCATAGTGGTTTGGATTATAAATCAATCTTTTATCTGATCGATAAGTGTAGTATGTAAACAGATATAAAAACATTTTTTTATAAAAAAAATAACATATGTTTTATTTAATAAACCATATGTTAAAATTCATTATCTATTGCTTATAAATAGATAAAACAATATAACTTTAAAGGTAATTTAAATGGAGATTAATCTAGTTGCTGAGGGTATGAAGTTTATGTTTCTAGGGATGGTGACTGTCTTTTTGTTTCTTATATTGATGGTCTATGTTTTGCATTTACAAGCAAAAATTATAAATAAATTTTTTCCTCCAAAAGAAGCTTCACCTTTGATAAAACCTTCAAAATCTGTTCAATCTGTTCAAGATGGCAATAGTGCAAAAGTTGCCGCAATAGTTGCTGCCATAATGACTCACAAAAATAAAATAGCTAAAAAAGGGTAAAAATGTCAAAAAAATATATAGATGTTATGGATACAACATTTAGGGATGGCTTCCAATCTGTCTTTGGTGGAAGAGTTCTTATGGACGACTTTATGCCTGCTGTTGAAGCGGCAAAAGAGGCCGGAGTTACACACTTTGAGTTTGGAGGAGGAGCTAGATTTCAAAGCCTCTTTTTCTACTTGAATGAAAATGCATTTGATATGATGGATAGATTTAGAAGCGTTGTCGGAGAGGATGCAAATCTTCAGACCTTATCTCGCGGGGTCAATACAGTTATGCTCGATACAGGAAGCAGTGAGCTAATAGACCTACATGCAAAGATGTTTAAAAAGCATGGGACTACTACAATTAGAAACTTCGATGCACTAAACGATGTAGAAAATCTAAAATACAGTGGAGAGAGAATAACTCATCATGGGTTAAAGCATGAAGTTGTAGTTACTATGATGGATCTTCCTCCAGGGTGCACAGGAGCTCACGATGTTGCATTTTATGAAAGAACTTTAAGAGAGATTTTAGATGCGGGCATTCCTTATGATAGTGTCTGCTTTAAAGATGCAAGTGGTACTTCTAGTCCTCAAAAGGTTTATGAGACCATTAAGATGGCTAAAAAACTTTTGCCTGAGGGAACTCATGTGAGACTTCATACTCACGAAACTGCCGGAGTTAGTGTAGCTTGCTATATGGCTGCACTAGAAGCTGGGGTAGACGGAATCGATTTGGCTGCAAGTCCGGTTAGTGGAGGTACATCTCAGCCAGATATACTAACAATGCTTCATGCGGTTAAAGGCAAAAACTTTGATCTTGGTGGGCTTGATTTAGAAAAGATTTTAAAATATCAAGAAGTTCTGCAAGATTGTTTAAAAGATTACTTTATGCCACCAGAAGCTACTCAAGTTTCACCTCTGATTCCTTTTTCTCCTATGCCAGGAGGAGCTCTAACTGCAAATACTCAAATGATGAGAGATAATAATATACTAGATAAATTTCCAGAAGTTATAAAAGCAATGAGAGAGGTTGTTGAAAAGGGGGGTTATGGAACCAGCGTAACACCAGTAAGTCAGTTTTACTTTCAACAAGCTTTCAATAATGTAATGTTTGGTAAGTGGAAAAAGATTGCAGATGGCTATGGAAGAATGGTGCTAGGATATTTTGGGAAGACCCCAGTAGAGCCTGATAGTGAGGTAGTAAAACTTGCAAGTGAACAGTTAAAGCTTGAACCAACAACTAAAAAAGCTTTGGAGCTCGCTGATGCCGATGAGACAAAATCATTTGATTATGTCAAGGGCATATTGGAAAAAGAGGGAATTGAGCCGACTGAAGAGAATATCTTCATAGTTGCAAGTTGTAAGGAAAAAGGTGTAGCTTTCTTGAAAGGCGAGGCTAAAGTAAATGTAAGAAAAATTGATAAAAATGTAAAAGAGGAGAGTGTTGTGGCAAATGCAAATGGAGAATATACGGTAGTCGTAAATGGTGAGAAGTTCAATGTGCAGGTTAAAGAAGGATTGGATGCTTCGGTTGAGGTAAAATCAATTACTCCAGCTTCTACTGCTTCAGTACCAGCATCAAGTGGTGAAGAGATTTGTGCAAATCTTCCAGGAAGTGTTTTTAAAATAGTAGCAAATGTTGGTGATGAGGTTAAAGAGGGAGATGTGCTATTGGTTCTTGAAGCTATGAAAATGGAGATAGAGATTGTTGCACCATGTGATGGAGTTGTTAAATCTATAGAGGTTAGTGAAGGTCAAAGCGTAGAAAATGGTCAACTTCTAGCAGTTATTTAAGGTAGAATGCAGATGAAGAAAATAATATTTTTAATACTAAGTATTTGTGCTTTTAGCATGCTTCAAGCAAGTACTGCTATAGATACTAATCAACCTAGTGTGGAAAAAACCCAACAATCTCATGAGGTTAGAAGTATTGGAGAGATGTTTAGTAATTTTTACAAAACTACAGGAATTTATGCATTTTTAAATCCAAAAGAAGGAGCAACAAATGCATTAGGTGAGCCAATGAGTAAATTTGCCCAAAGTTGGGGTAGATTAATAATGATAGCAATCTGTTTTTTACTCTTTTACTTGGCTATAGCTAAAAAATTTGAGCCTCTTTTGTTATTACCTATTGCATTTGGTGGACTGCTCTCTAACATCCCATTAGCAAATATTATTGGACATGAGGGTTTCATAGGGGTACTTTATGATGCAGGGATAAGTAGCGAACTCTTTCCTCTTCTTATATTTATGGGTGTTGGTGCTATGACAGATTTTGGTCCACTTTTAGCAAATCCGAGAACTGCACTGCTTGGAGCAGCGGCTCAATTTGGAATTTTTGGCTCTCTTATAGGTGCGGTTGCACTCTCTCAATACACCGACCTTTTTAATTTTACTCTTCAAGAGGCTTCAGCGATATCTATTATAGGTGGTGCTGATGGACCTACTTCTATTTTTGTTGCTTCAAGGTTAGCTCCAGATCTAATGGGAGCAATTGCAGTCGCAGCATACTCTTATATGGCTTTGGTTCCTGTAATTCAACCCCCTATTATGAAAGCTTTAACAACTAAAGAGGAAAGAAAGATAAAGATGAGACAGTTAAGAGAGGTTAGCAAGTTAGAAAAGTTGATGTTTCCACTAACAGTTTTGATGTTATCTATCTTTATTTTACCAGAGTCTACACCACTTATAGGGGCTTTAACATTTGGAAACTTTTTAAAAGTTTCTGGAGTTGTAGATAGATTAAGTGATACAATGCAAAATGCTCTCATCAATATAGTGACAATTTTTCTTGGATTGGCTGTTGGCTCAAAACTTGCGGCTGAAAAATTTTTAGTAGCAGATACTTTGGGTATAATTGCTATAGGATTAGTTGCTTTTGGATTAGGAACTGCAGCTGGTGTTATAATGGCAAAGATAATGAATAAGTTTTCCAAAGAGAAGATAAATCCACTAATTGGTTCAGCTGGAGTTAGCGCTGTTCCAATGGCAGCTAGAGTTTCTAATAAAGAGGGAATGAAGGAAGATCCAACAAATATGTTATTAATGCATGCTATGGGTCCAAATGTTGCAGGTGTAATTGGTTCAGCCGTTGCAGCTGGAATTTTGTTATCAATATTTAAATAAGTTGGGAGATTAAAACAATGTCAAAAGTAAATGGGTTGGAAGACCTTGGTTTAAGTGATGTAAAAAAGGTCTATCACAATCTTGATTATGACGAGCTTTTTGAGCATGAAAAAAGTGATAAGTATGGGCAAGTTTCAAGGATAGGAGCATATGCGGTAGATACTGGTATATTTACAGGAAGAAGCCCTAAAGATAAGTACTTTGTTGATCAACCACCATCAAATAAATATATTGCGTGGGGAAGTGTCAATAAGCCAGTTTCAAAAGAGATTTTTGATGAACTTTTTGAGAAGGTAAAAAAACAACTCTCCGGTAAAGATATCTATGTGCAAGATGCATTTTGTGGAGCAAGCCTAGATAGTAGAAAATCCATAAGAGTGGTAACAGAGATTGCTTGGCAAGCTCATTTTGTAAAAAATATGTTTATTCGTCCAAGCAAAGAGGAGTTGGAAAATTTTAAACCAGACTTTACAATGTATAACGCTGGAAAATTAAGTAATGAAGATTATGAAAGACATGGTCTTCACTCTGATGTTTTTGTTATATTTAATGTGGAAGAGAACATAGCAATAATCGGTGGAACTTGGTATGGAGGAGAGATGAAGAAGGGAATTTTCTCCATGATGAACTATTGGCTTCCACTTGAAAATAAACTTCCAATGCACTGTTCTGCAAACATTGGCAAAAAAGGCGATACTGCTCTATTTTTTGGACTTAGCGGCACAGGAAAAACTACACTTTCAACCGATCCAAATAGGAGATTGATTGGTGATGATGAACATGGTTGGGACGACAATGGTGTGTTTAACTTTGAGGGTGGATGCTATGCTAAGTGCATAGGACTTGATCCGCAAAAAGAGCCAGAAATTTTTAGAGCGATAAAAAGAGATGCGCTTTTAGAAAATGTAGTAATTGATGAAGAGGGAATAGTAGATTTTAAAGATGGAAGCAAAACTGAAAACACCAGAGTCTCTTACCCAATTTATCACATTGATAACTATGAAAAGACACTACAAGGTGGTCATCCTCATAAAATTATTTTTCTAACTGCTGATGCTTTTGGAGTATTGCCACCTGTTAGCAAGCTTTCAAAAGAGCAAGCAATGTACTACTTCTTAAGCGGATACACTGCAAAAGTTGCTGGAACCGAAAGGGGCGTAGTTGAGCCTGTTGCAACATTTAGTTCATGTTTTGGAGAGGCTTTCTTGCCGCTTCATCCAACAGTTTATGCAAAGCTTTTAGGAGAGAAGATAGATAAGCACAGTGTGGATGTTTATTTGGTTAATACAGGCTGGGTTGGTGGAAGCTATGGTATTGGCAAGAGAATGAGTTTGAAAGATACTAGAACTTGTATAAATGCTATATTGGATGGTAGTATTGAAAATTCTGATTTTGAAGAGTTACCAATCTTTGGGTTGAAGTATCCAAGCACTATTGAGGGTGTTGATGGAGAGATTTTAAATCCAAGAAATAGCTGGAAAAATAAGAGTCTGTATGATGCTACACTAAAAGAGCTAGCAGAGATGTTTGTTAAAAACTTTGAAAAATTTATTACAAAAGAGTCTGATTACTCAGGTGCGGGACCAAAAATATAACTTCAGAGGGTAGTAGCTTTTACTACCCTTTTACTATCAAAAAAAGGATTACCATTGTCAAAAGTAGCAAGTGGAAAAACAACTACTCCTAAAGCAAAACTACTAGATGAATTTAATGCTTCAATAATGTTTGATAAAGAGTTATATGAAGAAGATATTGATGGTTCAATTGCACATGTAAAGATGCTACAAAAGCAAGACATCATAGATCTAGACTCAAAAGATAAAATTATTGAGGGCTTAAATAAGATAAAAGATGAAATAAAAAGTGGTAAGTATGATTTTCGAATAGAGGATGAAGATATCCATATGTCTATAGAAAATAGGCTAACTGAGCTTATTGGAAGTGATGCTAAAAAGATGCACACTGCAAGAAGTAGAAATGATCAAGTAGCACTTGATTTTAGGATGTATGTTTTAAGAAAAGACAGAGAAATTATCAATCTTTTGATTGAGCTTGAAAAAGTTTTACTTGAGATTTCCAAAAAACATACAAAAACACTACTGCCGGGTATGACTCATCTTCAGCATGCCCAACCAATCAACTTTGCTTACCATATGTTGGCATATATGAGCATGTTTAAAAGAGATATAGAGAGATTTCAAAGCTCACTTGAGAGAAACAGTGTATCTCCTATTGGTTGCGCTGCACTTGCTGGGACCCCTTATAATACAGATAGGGAGTATGAAGCAGAACTTTTAGGCTTTAAAAAGGTGAGTGTAAACTGCCTAGATACAGTAAGCGATAGAGATTTTGCTTTAGAGATTTTATTTAACATCTCTACTTTGATGATGCACATCTCAAGACTCTCTGAGGAGATTATAATTTGGAGTAGTAGTGAGTTTGGTTTTGTTGAGCTTAGTGATGAGTATAGTACAAGTAGCTCAATCATGCCTCAAAAGAAAAATCCAGATGTGCCAGAGCTCCTAAGAGGAAAAACAGGAAGAGTATATGGAAATCTTATCTCTCTTTTGACGGTTTTAAAGGGACTACCTTTGGCCTACAATAAAGATATGCAAGAGGATAAAGAGGGAGTTTTTGATAGTGTAAAGAGTGCTGAAATCTCTATCAGGATATTAACTGAAGCTTTGCGAGGTATGAAAATAAACTCTGAAAATATGCTAAAAGCTACAAAAACAGGGCATCTAAGTGCTACAGATTTAGCTGATTATCTAACCCAAAATTGCGGCTATGCTTTTAGAGATGCTTACAAGCTAACAGGTAAAATCGTAGCATATGCCGATAGTGTTCAAAAAGACATAAGTGAGCTTACTTTGGATGAGCTTAGAGTTTTTGAATCAAAAATAGAAAGTGATGTTTTAGAAAAACTAAATCTTGAAAACTCAATGAATGCTAGAAAATCAAAGGGCGGTACTGCTACATGTAGTACACTAAAGCAGATTGATTACTTTGAAAAGTGGTTAAAAGAGGGGTGAGTCCCTCTTTTGGCTAAAAAAACTCTTTAGAGTTTGAATCGCTCTGATGATCCCACTTGAGTTTTGCACCACCTAGTAGGTGAAAGTGTAGGTGCATAACCTCTTGCCCACCATTTTCTCCATTGTTTGTTATAAGTCTATAGCCAGTTTTATCTAAACCTAGGTGAGTAGCAACCTCCTTTATAAAATCTGTCATTTTACACATGATTTGTGAGTCAACCTCTTGAAAACACTTATACTCTTTTTTTGGAATTATAAGAATGTGGATAGGGGCTTTTGGATTTATATCGTGAAAAGCTAAAAATTCGTCATTTTCCAATACTTTATTGCATGGGATTTCACCATTTACTATTTTGGTAAAAATTGTCATTTTTTCTCCTTGTCGATCTTGATATGAGCAAGTTTAACCACTTTGTAATTAACTTTATATTAAAATAGAGAAAAAATAACAAAGGCAATAAATTTGAAAGAGTTTAAAAATCAGATAGAGTCTTGTAAATCTTTAAAAGAGTTAGAAGATTTAAGAGTTTCTCTCTTTGGAAAAAAAGGATTTTTCGCAGGAGAGTTTGCAAAGATGAAAAAGCTACCTCCTGAAGAAAAAAAAAGCTTTGCTCAAAAGTTGAATGAGGATAAAGAGTTCTTTCTAAATACTTTAAATGAAAAAAAACTCCATTTAGAAGCCGAAGCAATCGCATATGAGATGAAAAAAGATGGGGTTGATGTAACTTTATTTAATCAAGCAAGTGAAGCAGGAGCTCTTCACCCTGTTATGGATACAATGGATAAAATCATAGAGTACTTTGTAGCTATGAATTTCTCAATCGAAGAGGGACCTTTGGTAGAGGATGATTTTCATAACTTTGAGGCACTAAATCTTCCAAAGTATCACCCCGCTAGAGATATGCAAGATACATTCTATTTTGAAGATGGTATGCTACTTAGAACTCATACAAGTCCAGTTCAAATAAGAACTATGTTAAAAGACAAACCTCCAATTCGTATGATTTGTCCAGGGGCAGTTTTTAGGAGAGATTATGATTTAACTCACACGCCAATGTTTCATCAAGTTGAGGGATTGGTTGTAGATAAGAGCGGAGTTGTCTCATTTGCAAATTTGAAGTATATTTTAGAGGATTTTTTAAAGTATATGTTTGGAGATGTTGAAGTTAGATTTAGACCATCTTTTTTTCCTTTTACCGAGCCAAGTGCAGAGGTTGACATAAGCTGTATCTTTTGTGAAGGCAGAGGGTGTAGAGTTTGTTCACATACCGGTTGGCTAGAGGTTTTAGGTAGCGGATATGTAGATGAAAATGTATTTAAGGCTGTTGGATATGAGGGTGTTAGCGGGTATGCCTTTGGATTAGGAGTTGAGAGATTTGCAATGCTACTTCATAAGATTCCAGATTTGCGTTCACTTTTTGAGGGAGATTTAAGATTATTGGAGCAGTTTAGATGATTTTTACAAGAAAATGGTTAAGTGAGTGGATTGATTTAAAAGATATATCTAGTGAAGAGATTTGTACAACTCTAAACTCTATCGGCTTAGAGGTAGATAGCTTAACTAAGATAGAGATTCCAAAAAATGTAGTTGTTGCAAAAGTCCTTAGTTGTAAAAAACACCCTGATGCCAATAAGCTTAATGTTTGTGAAGTTGATTTGGGAGATGAAGTTAAACAGATAGTTTGTGGAGCACCAAATGTACAAGCAGGGCAGTTTGTAGCAGTCTCTAAAGTTGGAGCAGTGTTACCAAATGGTATGAAAATCAAAGAGGCAACTCTAAGAGGAGTAAACTCAAGTGGTATGATTTGCTCAAGTGAAGAGATTGGGCTACCTAAGATGGGCAGTGGTATCATGGTTTTAGATGATAGTATTGGAGAGTTGGTTCTTGGAAGAGAGTTAAGCGAGTATGATGTTTTTAATGATGAGATCATTGAAGTAGAACTAACTGCAAACCGAGGTGATTGTCAGAGTGTTTATGGTATTGCAAGAGATTTGAGTGTTCCGCTTGATCTTGATCTAAGAAAGTTTGAGAGTGAAGATGAAGAAGATCAGCTAGGCATAGGGAGAGTTTTAAATGTTAATGCTACTGAAAAGGTTGACGCTTCACTTCTTTACAGGGTTTGTGAGCAGGGTAAAATAAGTAGTCCATTTATAATTGATCTTAGATTAGCAATTGCAGATCTTTATAGGGAGACTCCTTTAGATAGAGTTTTAGAATATGCTACTTATGTAAGTGGAGTTTTACTAAGAGCATACTCTCATGAGTGTTTTTCAGATAAAAATGAAAAAGCAACTATCAAGATAAAAAAACATTCAAATAAGTTAGATGCAGTGTTTGATAAAAAAAATGAAATTAGCTCATTTATTGGTATTTATCAATTTGAAGAATCAAAAGCTACCTTAAATGATGAAAGAGTGATCTTAGAAGCTAACTATACACATCCTGAAATAATTTCACAAAACAGTGCAAATAAAAATATAGAGTCCGATAGACATCTTTATCTATCTAGCAGGGGAAGTGAACCGAATTTAGATTTTGGAATGAACTATCTTGAAGAGATTCTAAAAAAGAGTTCAGAAGTTAAATTTTATGCTGGTTCACAGCAAGTTATACAAAATTTTGAGGAGATTAGAATTCCAATTAGTTTGTGTGAATTAAAAGAACTCATAGGTGAAGAAATTCCGAAAAATAAGATTGTTCAAATTTTAAAGAGACTTGGATTTTATGTGACATTTAAAAATGAACAGAGTGTAATTAATGTTCAGGTTCCCCAATTTAGACATGATATAAAAAATGCTCAAGATGTTTGTGAAGAGATTGTAAGGATTGTTGGTATAGATAACATCGCTTCAAAGCCATTGTATTTTAGTGAAAAAAATAGATTTAATAGTGCATACAATAGCTTTATGAAAAGAAAAATGTATAGACAAAGAGCAGTTGGGGTAGGTTTTTTTGAGACTTTGCATTTTGTCTTTGATAATAAAACTAGACTTGAAAAGTATGGGCTACAAACAGTTTACAAAAAGAGAGACTTGGCGAATCCTATAACAAATGAGTTAAATACATTAAGAACTTCGCTTTTACCAAATCTGATTGAGTCGGTTAATAGAAATATAAAATTTGGAAAAAAATCGATAAGACTATATGAAATTGGAACTGTGTTTGATAAAACTAGAGATGAAGAACTTTGCTTTGGATTGGTCTTTAGCGGTTTTAAAGAGTATCCAAAAGTTTCAAATCATGGCAAACCAGAGGTTATAGATTTTTTTACTTTTGCGGATAAAATTTCACAAGTTATAGGAAGTTTTAATCTAGTAAAAGGTAAACCTAAAAATTTACTTGTTAGTCCCTATGAATATGCCTTGATAATTCAAGATGGTAAAGAGGTGGGGTATATTGGTAGAGTTCATAAGCAAATTGAGAAGGATTTAGATCTTTATAGAACCTATGTTTGTGAAGTAGATATGAAAAAACTTCCATTTGATAGAAAAATAGCAAAGTCATACTCTAAGTTTCAAGAGAGTAGTCGAGATTTGAGTTTAATGATTCCCAAAAAACTTTCTTTTAGCACTATAAAAGAGTTTATCGAAATAAAAGCTCCAAGTGAATTAGTAAAATTTTATCCTATAGATATTTATGAAGATGAGAATTTTGGAGATAAAATAAGCTTAACAATAAAGTTTCATTTTCAATCAAGTGAAAAAACTCTTGAAGATGAGGATGTTAACAAGTTTTTAGATTCTACTCTGAAAAGTTTAAATGAAAAATTTGGGATAACTATGAGATGAAAAAGATGCTTACAGTAGAGCCAAAAGGCTCTTTTAATATAGATTTTAAAGATATCGCAAGTGATAAATCGATTTCGCATAGATGTGCAATATTTTCTCTATTGAGTGATAATTCTTCAAAGATTAAAAATTTTTTGGAAGCAGAAGATACTCTGTGTACTTTAAATATAGTAAAGAGTTTAGGTGCTAAAGTAGAAAAAAAAGGGGGAGAGTACATAATTTCTCCTCCAAGTAAGATTTGTGAGCCGCCAATTATACTTAATTGTGGAAATAGTGGAACTGCTATAAGGCTGCTTATGGGCTTTTTATCTGGAATTGATGGTTTTTTTGTACTTCATGGTGATAAATATTTGGCAAGTCGCCCTATGAAGAGGGTTGCGAAACCTTTAAGAGAGATTGGGGCTAAGATAGACGGAAGAAGTGATGGAGAGTATGCTCCTTTGAGTGTTAGGGGTGGTAGGATTAAAGCTTTTAATTTTAAGAGTAAGATAGCTTCAGCTCAAGTAAAGAGTGCTTTGATTTTAGCAGGCTTAAAAAGTGATGGAAAGTGCAGTATAAGTGAGCCAACTCTAAGTAGGGATCATAGTGAAAGGATGCTAAAAGAGATGGGGTTAGAGATTGAGAGTAGCGGTACTACTGTTAGTTTTTTTCCACCAAAATCCCCACTAAAGCCATTAGACATAACTGTTCCAAATGATCCTTCAAGCGGATTTTTCTTTGCAGTTGCTGCTGCAATCACACCTAATTCAAAAGTTGTACTTAAAAATATGTTACTAAATAAAACTAGAATAGAAGCATATAAGGTACTATCTAAAATGGGAGCTAGGGTAGAGTTTATAGAAAAAGAGAGCAAATACGATAGGGTCGGAGATATTGTAGTGGAGTATGCTAAACTTAATGGTGTAGAAGTTAGTACAAATATAGCTTGGCTTATAGATGAATTACCAGCGCTTAGTATTGCATTTGCTTGCGCAGATGGTAAAAGTATCGTAAAAAATGCAAAAGAGTTAAGAGTAAAAGAGAGTGATAGAATCAGATCTATGGTTCTTAATTTGAGAAAATGTGGCATAAAAGTTAAAGAGTTTGAAGATGGTTATGAAGTATGCGCAGGAGAGTTAAAAGGTTCTAGTGTAGATAGTTTTGGTGATCATAGAATTGCTATGAGCTTTGCTATCGCAGGATTAAGAAGCAAAATGCAAATAGAAGATATAGAGTGCATAAATACATCTTTTCCAAATTTTTTAAAACTTTTATCTATGATTGCAGAGGTTGATAGTGCAAATTAAATTGGCTAAAAGCTATGGATTTTGCTTTGGTGTAAAAAGAGCTATAAGGATCGCTGAAGACTCCAAAGATGCTTCAACAATAGGTCCACTTATTCATAATAACGAAGAAATAAAAAGACTAAAAGAGAACTATAATGTTGAGACATTGGATAGTGTAAATGAAATTGATGGAGTAAAAAGAGCTATCATTAGAACTCATGGCATAACAAAACAGGACTTAGCAAAATTAGATAGCAGTGGTACCGAAATCATAGATGCTACTTGTCCCTATGTAACGAAACCACAAAAAATCTGTGAACAGATGAGCAAAGAGGGGTATGATGTAGTTATATTTGGAGATAAAAATCATCCTGAGGTAAAAGGTGTTCAAAGTTACGCAGTAGATGGTGCTAGAGTTGTTGGAGGTGTTGAAGAGTTAAAAAAGCTGGGTTTAAATAATAAGATAGCTTTGGTTTCTCAAACAACAAGAAAAGTAGAAGAATTTTTAGAAATTGTAAATTTTTTGGTTGCAAAGTATAAAGAAGTTAGAGTATTTAACACTATTTGTAATGCAACTTTTGAGAATCAAGATGCAACTAGAGAACTCTCAAAGGAAGCAGACATTATGATTGTTGTTGGTGGAAAAAATTCATCAAATACAAAGCAATTATATAGTATAGCCAAAGAGAATTGTTATGATAGTTTTTTGGTTGAAAATGAAAATGAACTAAGAAAAGAGTGGTTTATAGATAAAAAATTGTGTGGTGTAACTGCTGGTGCATCGACTCCTAACTGGATTATTGAAAAAATTATTGGAAAAATAAGCAAAATTAAAGTATAATATGGCAATTTTATGCAGGCAGTTTTTTACTCACACTTTCTTGTATAAAAATCAAATTTAATTAAAAGGGAATATGATGGTAAATGAGGCGAACGAGATTGTTCAATCTGAAACCGCAGACGAAATAGAGGAGATGGATTTTGCGGCGATGTTAGAAGAGTCTTTTAAAAAGGATTCTGGAAGAGATGCGCTTATAGATGGTGTAATTGTTGAAATAAAAGATGATGTTGCTTTGGTTGATGTAGGAAAAAAATCAGAAGGAAGGTTAAATACTTCTGAACTGCTAGATAATGAAGGTAATTTGGCTTATAAAGTAGGCGATACTATCAAAGTTGTTATTTCTGGTTTTAGAAATGAGCGTCCGAATGTTTCTCATAAGAAAGCTGTTAGAAAAGAGCGGGTTAAAGAGTTTATAGAGAGTTATAATGAGGAAGAAGAGAGAGTATTGGATTTAAAGGTTGTGGGAAAAAATAAAGGTGGTTTTATTGCCGAAGATAAAAACGGCGTAGAGTTTTTTCTTCCTAGGTCACAAGCAGCAGTTAGGGATATAAACTCTTTAGTTGGTAAAAATGTAAAAGTTAAAATAATTAAAATTGACAAAGATAATGAGTCTATAGTCGTATCTCGTAAAAAGCTATTGGATGATGAGAGAAAAAGAAAAAAAGAGATTGTCCAAGATTTATTGGATGCAGATGAGGTTGTTGAAGGGACTATTAAGAAGATTACAACATACGGTATGTTTGTAGATGTTGGAGGGATTGATGGTCTTGTTCACTATAGTGAGATAAGTTACAAAGGTCCTGTTAATCCTAGTACAATTTATAAAGAGGGAGAGGTAGTTCCTGTAAAAGCTATAAAGTACGACAAGGAAAAGAGACACCTCTCTTTGTCTATAAAAGCTGCTATGCCTGATCCTTGGGAAGAGATAAAAGATCAGTTGGAAGTTGGTGATGCAATTTCTGTCACGGTGAGCAATATAGAGCCATATGGTGCATTTGTGGACTTGGGTAACGATATAGAAGGATTTTTACATATTTCTGAGATTTCATGGGATAAAAACATAAAGCATCCAAAAGATTATATCGAAGAGGGTCAAGAGATTGATGTAGAGGTAATCGAAATAGATCCAAACGATAGGAGACTTAGAGTATCGCTTAAAAATGTTTTACCAAAACCATTTGAGGAGTTTTTGAAAAATTATAAGGTTGGTGATGTAGTAAAAGGAGTGGTTACTACAACTACAAACTTTGGTGCTTTTGTAAAGATTGGCGGAATAGAAGGTCTACTTCATAATGAAGATGTTTCTTGGAATAGAAATGAAAAATGTAAAGATTTACTAAATGTTGGTGACGAGATAGAAGTAAAAATAATTAAAATTGATGATATAAACGAAAAAGTTTCATTGAGTAAAAAAGAGTTAGAAGAGAGTCCTATACAAAGATATACAAAAAATCATAAAAATGGTGATATAGTTGTTGGTAAGATTAGAGATATAAAAGATTTTGGTGTCTTTGTTCAACTCGAAGAGGGCGTAGATGCTTTAATAAGAACAGAAGATTTAGCTCCAGGGACTCAAGAAGAGCTTAAAGTTGGTGATGACATTGAAGCTGTAATAACTTTCATTGATGATAAGAAGAATAGAATAAGACTTTCTGTGAGAAGACTATCTAAAATGAAAGAGAGAGAGACATTAAAAGAGATTAACAAAGAAGAAAAGATGACTCTTGGAGACATAATTAAAGACCAATTGAAATAGTATATGCAAAAAAAGGTAGTTTTAACACTTTTTATACTTTTGGTGATTATATTGGGGGGCATCTTAAGCTCCCTTTTAAGTGTTGATGATTCAAGAGTTGAAGTTGCTAATAAATACCTCTCCCCAGTAGAAAAAAAAGATAAAGAAAACTTAAAAATAAGAAGTTGGGCTGAAAGCTTGGCCAATGTTGATAAAGCTAATTTTTCATATCCTGTAAATGAATTGTTTATGCAAATCGAATTAAAAAAATATATTCCACCTAAAGTAAAATCTTATAAGTTAGTAGTAGATAAGGCTGATAGGTATTCGATATTTTGTATATTACAAACTATTTCATCAATGAATTTTCCATTTGTTTTGGAAAAAGTCAATAGGATTCCAACTATATATGTTAGCAGTAAGACAAAAGAGGATCTTTTAAAGATAGTTAAAAAATTAAAAGAGTATGATATAGAATCAAAAATTATAGAGGTTTGGTTATGAAAAAAATAGTAGTATGTGATGCAATACACCAAAAAGGTATGGATATTTTAAAAAATGAAAGCGATATAGAAGTAGTTGATGCTGTAAAAATTCCAAAAGATAAACTATTAGATATCGTAGAAGATGCTGATGTTGTCATAACTAGAAGTTCAACAGATGTAGATGAAAAATTTTTAACTGCAGTTAAAAATTTAAAAGCAGTTGTGAGAGCTGGAGTTGGAGTTGATAATGTAGATATTGATGGATGCAGTAGAAAAGGTATCATTGTAATGAATGTTCCAACAGCAAACACAATTGCTGCAGTTGAGCTTACTATGGCACATCTTTTAGGAACTGCAAGGAGTTTTCCTGCTGCGCATAATCATCTAAAACTAGATAGAGTTTGGAAGAGGGAGAGGTGGTATGGCGTAGAGCTTTGTGGAAAGAAACTTGGTGTTATAGGTTTTGGAAATATAGGAAGTAGAGTTGCAATTAGAGCAAAGAGTTTTGGTATGGATATTGTTGCATATGACCCGTACATCCAACCCTCTAAAGTAACTGATTTAGGTATGGAGTATACTGAAAATTTTGATGATATTTTAGCATGTGACTTTATAACTATTCATACGCCAAAAAATAGTGAAACATTGGGAATTATTGGAGCTAAAGAGATAGAAAAAATGAAAGATGGTGTTAGATTGGTAAATTGTGCTAGAGGGGGGCTTTACGATGAAGAGGCACTTTATAATGGCTTAAAAAGTGGAAAAATAGCCTATGCAGGAGTAGATGTTTTTTCATATGAACCAGCAACAGATCATTTTTTACTTGATTTGGAAAATATTTGTGTAACTCCTCATTTGGGCGCAAATACTTACGAATCTCAAGAAAAGATTGCAATTCAAGCTGCTGAAAGTGCAATAAGCGCTGCAAGAGGTGCAAGTTTTCCAAATGCACTCAATTTGCCTATAAAATCTGAAGACATACCCCTGTTTGTTGAGTCATATCTGCAATTAGCTCAAAAAATGGGATTTTTATTGGCTCAGTTAAATAGAGCATCAATAGAATCAATTAAGATTGAAGCTGAAGGAGAGATAGCAAGCTTTGGAAACTCTTTATTGACTTTTGCTCTAGTAGGCACTCTCAAAGAGTCTATGGGTGAAAAGATTAACTATGTTAATGCTGAGTTTGTTGCAAAAGAGAAGGGTATAGAGACGAGCATAGAGGAACAGCCAGTTAAAAGTGGATATAAAAATAAAATCTCTATAAAACTTACTACTTCAAAAGGTGTGACAACTATAGATGGAACGGTATTTGAAGAGGATAATCAGAGAATTGTAGGTATAAATGGATTTAAGTTTGATTTTAAACCTAAAGGCAAAATGATTGTATTTAAAAACCGAGACATACCTGGGGTAATTGCTGAAATTTCAACAATTCTTGCAAATGAAGATGTAAATATAGCAGATTTTAGATTAGGCAGAGGTAAAGATGGTTTTGCAATGGCTGTTATATTGGTAGATTCAAATATTGATAAAAGTTTAATAGAAAAACTTAACCATATTGATGCTTGTATTTGGGTAGAGTATGGGGTAATTTAACTTAGATTAGGAGTGTGTGTGATGAGTGAGAATATACAGAAGTATTCTCCGCTATATTTTCTTGCTTCGTTAGGAGCAGGTGGTCTTAGCGTTTCAATTTTTATGTATTTGATGTTTATGACAAAGCATCCAAAAGTCCCTTTAGCAACTTTTGATTTTTTGTATCCAATTTTACAAGAGGGTAATTTAAAATCAATTTTAGTTGGTATTGCAATGTTAGGTATTTTGGTATTTGTTTATTTGCACTTTAAACTGTTGATTTGGAAT
This sequence comes from Sulfurospirillum sp., assembly GCA_026988125.1. Classification (GTDB taxonomy): domain Bacteria; phylum Campylobacterota; class Campylobacteria; order Campylobacterales; family Sulfurospirillaceae; genus Sulfurospirillum_A. The sequence goes on along the minus strand of JALSLU010000170.1, from coordinate 8,220 downwards.
CTGAAAGAGTATAAAATTTTTAAGACGACCAAAGAGTATAAAGAACTAAAAAAATCTAGTACTGAAGTTGTACTAATGGTAGTACCTCTAACTTTAGCAATGACTATTAATGTGTGCTTTGTCGTTGGTGCAGTTTTTGTTCCAAATCTTTGGGATGTCATAGAGTATATGTTTCCATTTGCATTAATAGCTTTTTTAGCTGTGGGTTTATATGGATTAAGAATCTATGGAGATTTTTTGACAAGATTAATAATTGATGGTAGTTTTGAATTTGAAAAAAATAGTAACTTTTCTCAAATGATTGCTGCATTTGCTTTTTCTATGGTATCAGTTGGTTTTGCAGCACCTGGCGCTATGAGTCATTATGCTTTAGTTTCAGCGATCGGGCTATTTTGTTCGCTATTTTTTATGATAATAACTATTTTGATTGTTCTAAAAAATTTAGTTTTGGGTTTTAAGTCTATGTATATAGTCATGGAATTTCAAAAGAGGCTGCTAGTAGTTTATGGATTTTGATTCCAATTGCTACACTTTTGGGTATAGCATTGATTAGAATGACTTTTGGATTAGTGCATAATTTTGATGATAATTTATCTTTTTCTTCTCTCTTTATTTTAACAAGTAGTATAGTAACATTTCAATTAGCTATAGGGCTTCTTGGATATAAAATTATGAAAGTGCTAAACTATTTTGAAGAGTTTGTTCATTCAAGTAAAAAAAGTCCGGGAGCATTAGCACTGGTTTGTCCAGGTGTTGCTTTTTTTGTATTTGGGATGTTTTTTATCCATTTTGGATTAGTTAAAAATGGTATAATTGATATCTTTTCGGTGCTTTATTATATAATACTTCTACCTTTTATATTTGTTCAAATTAAGACTATACAAATATTTTTCAAACTATATAAAAAGTTCTTTATAAAAGTGTCTTAGATAACTTAAAACTCCCTATCTATTCTAAAAGTAAAGTACTTAGATTGGAAATTCTGATTTCCAATCTTTTTATACTGTATAGTGGCTCCATCCCAGTTTTTGATCTCTTGGTATAGAAGCCCTAAAGCGTATCTTGCTTCCCAATTTTTTGGGTTGGTGAGTTTTGAAAGCTCTAAAAGTGCAACAGCATTTTCAACATGATTTGCACCAACACTAGCAACTGCGGCTAAAAAGATTGTAGCACTATCATCTTTACCCATATCATCAATGAGTTTATTATATAAAACATATGCTTCTTCAAAATGATTTGTATATATATTAACATATGCTAAAGTTTGAGTTATAGCAGGTATGTCATCTCTTTCTAGCTCTACCTTTTTTATGAGCTTTTCTCTTTCATGGTAGAGTAATCCTCCAATTTGTAGTAATTTTACATAGGTTTCTTGAACTAATCTCGCACCATAGTAAAATGCATTATAATCTAAATCTAACTTTGTAAATCTACTTTGTATCTCTTTTGCATAGTTTTTTATACTATTTTTTTTATATTTTGAGTTAAAATGAATAATATTTGCCATTATGTCTTTTGGAAGTATTGATTTTAAAAGTGTTGACCTCTCTTTGTATAGTGCTTCATTAAAAATTTTCTGAGCTATGATAACATCAAATACTAAATTAAGAGGTGTCTTTTTCTTATTTTCTTCAAGCCATCTTGAGAGTGATAGCTGATTATTGTCTGTTAAATCTAAAAGTGAGGCAAACAGATTGGTCTTAGGAAGTCTATCATCATTTGATATACTATTAGATACATCTTCTTTTAATTTTTTTACATCTTCATTTACAATTTGACCGCACATTACAGCAAAAATTCCCGCTAAATAGTTGTTGGTATTTAAATGGTAACTCTTTTTAAAGTATTTATAGGCCTCTTGAAAATCACCCATTTGAGCAAAAGTTAAAGCTAAATTATAGTGTAAAATTGAGTGTTTTGGATAGTCGTTTATGATATTGAGAAAAATTTGATTTGCTTGTTCAGTATGGTGAGCTAGTGCTTTTTTTATACCCTTACTTATGGATATATTTACTTTTGATATGGTCGAGCTATTTTTTAAATAGCTTAGTGCCGGACCAATTTCATCTAAAAATATATTTATGCTACCCTTTCTTATATAATCTACCGTCTGTTTTGCATTAAAAACTTTGAAAGGAGCAAAGTAAAAAAGCAAACTGTATGTTCTTTGGTTATCAAAAAATAGAGTTTTATCAAACTCACTTTGGGCAATATTTACATCAAAAAGGGATTTTTTTAAAACTGTCTTTGTGGGGTAGAGATTTAAAGCTTTATGATTATATTGTTTCAATATTTCATTCATAATATCTGCACTTGAGCCTAAATTACCTATCCTATTTTCAACCAATGCTAGAGCAGCTTTTACATGTAGAGGGTTGTTAGTATGTTGTGAAGCTTTAGTTAGATAATTTTTAGCTATATTAAATTCTCCCAATTTTGCATAAAGTAGTCCTAGTGTTAAAGCATCGTCAATTTTTGCTTTTTTTTCAAGCTTTGAAACTGCTTTGTAATTTATATCTAAATTTGCAAAAATTTTTGAAGAGAGGTAGCTCTGTTCATATGTGTAAAATTTACTTGTGGGATGCTTAAAAGATGCCAAAGCTTCATAGTAAAAATTTTTATAATAGTTTATAAGCCCCATATAGTATGAATATAGAGGCGATCCATTTTCTAAGGGCAGATAAGAGTATGCCAAATCTATATAGTATTTAAATAGATCTTTATTATTTATTTCCAGTGCAGCGACTGCAGCATTTATGCTACTTACACATCTTTGTTCACCATTTTGAATTGCCTGCTTAAAAGCCTTAAGTGCTCCATTATAATCTCTCTCTTTTAGCTTTGCAACTCCAATATTGTAGTATGATATTGCTTCATTATAGGTTGCTATTTTTTTAAAAATTTTTAATGCTTCTTCTTTATTGCCTCTCTCATAGAGTAAGTTTGCTTTTTTAATCATATTTTCTAGATGAGAGGGAGAGAATTGAGCAATGTTCTCTCTTTGGTTCAATTTTTTTGCAAGTTCGGTTGTATTTACATCTATGGGTTTTTTCTCTGGCTCTTTTTTCTTAATGATGATTATAACTATTAGTACAATTAAAAGTAAAACTACTACACCAATTATAGCACTAAGAAGAATTATTTTTTTCTTTTTATCACCATTTGAGTCTGGTTTTTTAGACTCTTTATTAGAGTCTAAGAGTTCACTCTCGTCATCTGTTTCTAAAATTATAATCTCTTCTTCAGCCATATATTACTCTTTACATGTAAGGCTCTAATACCTTAGGGATTTTAATACTCCCATCTCTTTGCTGATAATTCTCCATAATAGCAATCATGCATCTTCCTACTGCTAAACTTGAACCGTTGAGTGTATGGACTAGTCTATTTTTCTTGCCATCTTTGTACCTAATTTTTGCTCTTCTTGCTTGAAAATCAAATGTGTTTGAGATGGAGCTTATCTCTCTATATTTTCCTTGACCTGGCAACCAAACCTCTAAATCTATTGTTTTTGCTGCACTAAATCCCAAATCACCACCACAAAGTAGTACTTTTCTATGAGCAAGTCCAAGAGATTTTAGTAAATCACTAGCGCAATCTACCATCTCATTAAACACTTTCTCACTATCTTTTGGCTCACTTATCGCTACAAGCTCAACTTTTGAAAATTGGTGTTGTCTTATCATCCCTCTTGTGTCTCTTCCGGCACTTCCTGCTTCTTTTCTAAAACACTCTGTATAGGAAGTAAGTTTGATTGGGAGCTCATCTTGACTTAGAATCTCATCATTGAAAAGATTTGTCAAAGGAACCTCTGCTGTTGGAATTAAAAAGAGATCTTCATCTTCTATTTTAAAAAGATCATCTTCAAATTTTGGAAGCTGACCTGTACCCACTAGAGTCTCTCTATTGGCGATGTATGGAACCATTACCTCTTTAAAGCCTCTATCTTCATTGAATTTTATCATGTAGTTTATAAGAGCCCTTGCAAGTTTTGCTCCATCGTGTCTTATGACTGTAAATCTGCTTTTAGAGAGTTTCACGCCTCTTTTAAAATCCAACCAGCCATTGGATTCAGCTAAATCCCAATGCTCCTTTGGAGTAAAATCAAAACTAGGAGGAGTTAAGATTTTTTCTAATTCTATATTATCCTCTTCATCCTCTCCGTCTGGGACACTCTCATCTGGAATGTTTGGTATGGTTGAGGCAATCTTAGTTAATTTATCTTCTAACTCTTTTACAATTTCATTAGCTTTTGCAATCTCTTCTTTGTTTTTAGATAGCTCAGCTTTAAGCTCATTTATATCTTTTCCCTCTTTTGCATATACTCCAAACATTTTGCTCTTTTTATTTTGTTCAGCCTGAAGCTCCTCTAAAATCTTTTTTCTCTCTTTTAGCTCTATCGAAATCTCTTTTAACTCTTCCAAAAGAGTCTCATCAACTCTTTTTTTTCTAAGTTTTGTAGAAATCTCTTCAAAATTGTTTTGTAAAAGTTTTATATCTAACATTACTCTATCCTATCTTAATATGCCAACAGCATCTCTGATTTTTTTCATCTTCTCTTTTGCAATTTTACTCGCCTTTTTGGCGCCATCATCTAAAATCTCATAAACTTCATCCATGTGATTCAAGTAGTACTCTCTTTTCTCTCTTGCCTCTTCAAAATAGTCCCAAATTAGCTCTTTTAAGTACATCTTGAAGTGGCCATAACCCTCTTTACCATTTTTATATCTGGCTTTTAGCTCTTCAAGCTCGCTTTCATTTAAAAATAGCTTACAAAGAGCAAAAACATTACAATCTCTCCACTCTTTTGGATCTTCTAGTGCAGTTGAGTCTGTTACAATCTTTCCAACAGTTTTTTTAAGAGCTTTTTGGGAGCAAAAGATGTCTATTGTGTTGCCGTAGCTTTTGCTCATTTTGGCTCCATCAACTCCTGGAACTGTAGCAACATTTTCATCTATCTTATACTCAGGGACTACAAATATATCGCCATGAGCGTTATTAAACTTTATAGCTATATCTCTTGTTATCTCTACATGTTGTATTTGATCTTTTCCAACAGGAACAATTTGCGCATCATACAAAAGTATATCTGCAGCCATAAGAACAGGGTAGGAAAAGAGCGAGTGGTTTGGAGCGATCCCTTTTGCTACCTTGTCTTTGTAGCTATGAGCTCTCTCAAGAAGACCCATAGGAGTGTAACTAGATAGTACCCAATACAACTCAAGCACCTCTTTGACATCAGATTGTGCATAAAATGTTGTCTTATCTGGATCAATCCCCAAAGATAAAAAGTTAATAGCCGCATCTAGTGTGTTTTGTTTTAACAGCTCTGCGTCATTTAGACTTGTTAGTGCATGATAGTTTGCTATGAAGATAAAAAGATCACTACTGTCTTGTAGGTCTTTCATCTGCTTTATAGCTCCAAAGTAATTTCCAAGATGCAAAGCTCCCGATGGCTGAATGCCAGTTAATACTCTTGTCATTTACTTACTTCCTTTAAAATTTCTTTTGCTATATCTTTTGCAAATCTATCTTGAGCATTTATGATTAAATCTGCTTTGGCTTTATATAGAGGAACTCTTTCTTTATAAAGTGCTTGAGCTTTGTCAAAATCTTTCAAAAGAGGTCTTTTGTCTAGTTTTCTCTTGGCATTTGGCGAGTTTTTAATTCTACTTAAGATCGCTTCAAAAGATGAATCAAGATAGATAACAGTTCCGATTTTATTTAAATTTTTAACCTTAAAAAAGCCACCACCCGTTGAGATTATAGTGTTTGTTACAGATTTTTCAAGCCATTTTGCAGTCTTCTTTTCAAGCTCTCTAAAGTAGGGCTCACCACTATCTTCAAAGATTTTTTTTATCTTTTTGTTTTCCATGCTCTCAATCAAATCATCTGTATCTACGCCATACATCCCGCTTTGCTTTATAAGCTCTCTTGCTATGGTTCCTTTGCCTACTCCCATAAAGCCAATTAAGATTATATTTTTAGCCATCTTGCTCAACTCCTTCATCTCTCTCACCCTTTTTTCTAGCATAAAGAAGCACCGGAGTTCCCTCTAAATCAAACCTCTCTCTGAGTTTGTTTCTAAGGTATCTTTTGTAGCTAAAATGAAGTGCTTTTGGTCTATTCATAACTAAAACTATGCGAGGAGGTTTTATGTCGTATTGTGTTGCAAAGTAGATTTTAACCTCTTTTGTAGCATCACTTGGAAGGTGGTGTCTTATGGTAGCTTCTTTAAATAGCTCATTTAGTTTTGAAGTTGGAATCCTGGTTGAGTAGTTTTTATATACTTTTAAAATCAAATCTTTTATTTTATAAACTCTCTTTTTTGTAAGTGCTGAAACCGTAATCACCGGAGCATAAGCTAAAAATTTAAATCTATACCTAATCTCTTCAACCACCTTTTCATAACTATCATAAGCTTTATCCCACTTATTTAAAACTATAATCACTCCTAAATTGTTTTTATCAGCCAAATTTGCAATCCTCTCATCTAGCTCACGAAACGGCTCACTAGCATCTAAAACCAAAAGTGCAATGTCGGCATTTTCAAGCATAGAGTTTGTTCTAAGAAGTGCATACCTCTCAATTCCTTCAATTTTTCCTCTTCTTCTAAGACCTGCGGTATCTACAAAGTTTAAAACTTTATCTTCATATACTATAGCCTCATCAACAGGATCAATCGTAGTTCCTGCAATGCTACTAACAACTGCTCTTTCCTCTCCAACTAAAGCATTTAAAAGTGAGCTTTTTCCTACATTTACCCTGCCTATTATGCCTATGTTTATCTGGTTATTCTCTTCTTCAGCCTGTTCGCTCTCCTCTTCGTTTAGGAGTGATTCTAGATCTATATCTTCATCATCTTCTAAAATCAGATCTTCCTCCCTCTCTTCCTCAGGTAAGTAGCCCTCAATCCACTTTAGTAGAGCATTTACACCTCTGTTGTGAGAAACTGAGATAGGAAAGACATTTTGAGCTCCAAACTCGCCAAACTCCCAAGCTCTCTCCATCTCTTTGTCATTGTCAATTTTATTTATAACTAAAGCTATGGGTTTGTTGTAGCCCTGAAGGGTATAAAAAATCTTCTTCTCTTCATCACTTGGAAGCATCTTTCCATCGACCATAAAAAGTATAATGTCTGCTTTGTTTGCAGCCTCAAGCGACTTTGAGCGAACATTTAAAAACAGCTCATCTTTATCATCTAATCCGCCTGTATCTAAGATGGTACAAAGCTTGTCGCCAATAAACACATCATGGTCTTTTACATCTCTTGTGGTTCCGCTAAAATCTGAAGTTATAGCTATGCGTTGTTTTGCTATTCTGTTAAAAAGTGAACTTTTACCAACATTTGGTAGTCCTATAATTGCTATAGTTTTCATAATTGCCTTGTATTTTTATTTTATAGGTGCTCTAAGATTATATCATTAAACGATTTATGAATTGCTGAGTAATCCATTTAAAAACATTTCTACTACCTGTTTTGAATCACTCTTTAGCTCTCCACCAAAATTAAGCCAATGCTCAATATAGCCCATGGTGTAGCTATTGAAAAGATAAGCAACCTTATTAAAGTCACTCTCTTTAGAGCTTTGTTTGAGACTTAGCTTTTCAAATTCATTAGCCAAAAATTCAAATATAGGCTTAGAAGGATTTACTTTTTGTGCATTCATTTTTACAAAAAACAGAGGATCTCCCAAAATTGGATCTTCTATGGCTTTTCTTTTGGAGACAAAGGTAGAAAATTTCATCTCTACAAAAATTTCCAATTTTTCTTGCGGCTCTTTTTTTGCTGTAGCAACAACTAATTCTTTATGAAACTTTTCAATTTGATAACCAATATAAGCAAAAAAAAGCTCATCTTTGGAGGCAAATAGTTTATATAGAGCTCCAACGGATATGCCAACCTCTTTAGCAATATCACTCATAGTTGGTTTAGAAAAACCAACCCTATCAAAGTACCCCGATACCACCTCTAAGACAATTTCAACTTTTGCCTCTTTTACTCTTTTTTTTATTAAGTTACTCATTTTCAAAATCTTCTATACTAATTTGTAGTAAAATTTTCTGTTTTATTATAAATATTTTAGCCTCTATCTCTTTTAATTTTGCTTTAGTCTGAGATAGATTAGCTATGGCTCTACTTAACTCATCTGCGGAGCTTAGTGCATTTTCAAATTTTCCTTTAACCAATTTGAAGTACTCCTGTTTCGATTTTAATTC
>JALSLU010000169.1 GCA_026988125.1 Sulfurospirillum sp. | reverse complement strand
GGTGCAACTGAAATGTTTAAGCCTGTTTTTATGGCAAGTGCAACAACTCTTTTTACCTTTATACCTCTTCTTATGATAAGCGGGACCATGGGAGAGTTTATAAAGCTTATTCCCATAGCTGTTTCATCTCTAATAGTTGCTTCTTTGATTGAGTCATTTATATTTTTACCAATCCATGCAGCTCACACACTTAATAAAAAGGCAAAAGTTCTCTCTTGGCAAAGAGCCAATAATATCTATAGTGTAATCATACATAAACTAATAGAGTATAAAAAAAGTTTTCTATTTTTATTTGTAGTTTTAATCCCAATTTTAACTGTAATTGGCATAAAAAATTCCAAGTTTCAACTATTTCCTAGATTTGACTCAACAACCATAAATCTATCTATAAAAGCAAATATAAACACTCCTATAGAAAAATCCTATGAGATTGTAAATAAAATCGCAAAAGATATTTATAGAAACAAAGAAAAATGGAGTATAAAAACTATCTCAAGTGTAGCAGGTTTTAGAAGAAACACAGAAGGCTCTGGGGAGAGTTATCCTTATGTTTCTTACATAACCTTGGAGTTATATAAATTAGAAGACAAAACATTTGTAGATAAGTACATAACACCAAACCTTAGTTTCTACTATGATGAAAAAGATAGAATTAGAAAAAAAACCTCTTTTGAAATTTCCAAAGAGTTAAGAGAGTTCCTAAAAACAGAGAATTATAAAAAACGATACAACTTAGATGAGATCTTTGTAGTTGAGCGAAAAGCTGGACCTGTAAAATCAGATATAAAGATAGGCGTTACTGCACAAAACAATGAAAAAATCATTAGCTCTATAGATTTGATCCAAAACGCCCTAATTGAGCTTAAAGGAATGAAATCTGTTGCAAATAGTGCTAAAATTGGCATAGATGAGATTAAGATAAAACCAAATAGCTATGGAGAAAGACTAGGAGTCAGTGAGGCTAGCATAGGTCAAGCTCTCTCAAATCTATTTCTATTAAGAAAAAAGGCAACAGCATTTGATGATAAAAATCTACTCGAGATTAAAGTCGAGAGCATAAATAAAGATAACATTAAAACCCTTAAAAATATGGATATAACATTAGCCGATGGCAAAAAGGTAAAACTAAGTGAGGTAAGTGATTTTATAGTAGTAAAATCATTTGAAAAAGTTTCAAAAGATTTTGGAGAGAAAACATTTTATGTTTATGGAAATGTCGATACAAAGTATATAACAGCAAGTGAAGCTATCGATAAAATAAAACCTATCTTAAACAAACTCAAAAAGGAGGGTGTCAAGATTAAACTACTTGGAGAAAAAAAGAAAAATGATGAGCTAAAACGAGATATGCTCTCCGCAACTGCGATAGCTCTTCTTTTAGTGGCTCTAAGTATGCTTTATTTGTTTAATTCCTTTAGAGATACCTTCATAGTTATGAGTGTAATTCCATTTTCATTTTTAGGCGTACTTTTAGGGCATTTTTTAATGGGTATGAACCTAACTATGCCTTCAATCATAGGGGCTCTCGGGCTTGCAGGAGTTGTTATAAATGATGGAATCATTATGATGACATATCTAAAAAGAGTTAAAAACCAAGAAGAGCTATACAAAGAGGCAACGAAAAGACTTAGACCGATTTTTCTAACAACAATTACTACCCTAATAGGTCTCTCAACCCTTATCTTTTGGCCAAGTGGAGAAGCTGCTATATTTCAGCCACTTGCAATCTCGCTTGGTTTTGGATTAGCTTGGGGAACTATACTAAATCTTGTTTATGTACCGGTTTTCTTTGCGGTACTTCACAAAAATAGATTTGAAAAAACTTAATGATAGGATTTACTAACTGACCTTACGCACTATAAAAAATAGTGCGTAAGGTCAGTTAAAAATACCTCTTAATAAATCTACAAAAACTTTCAAAAATTTTACTTTTGTATTTATCTTGATGATAAATCAAATAAAAATTTCTTAAAAATTCAAAATTTTTTATTTTAATTTCTTGCAAATCACCTTTTTTCAGCTCTTCCTCAACAGCGATTTTTGAAATACAAGTTATAATATTTGAGTCTTTTTTAAGTAGCTGTTTAATCTGAGAAAATTCAGAATACTCCATAAAAATTTCAACCTCTTTTTTACACTCTCCCAAACTATTTAAAAAAATCTCTCTAGTTCCACTACCCTTTTCTCTTAAAACCCATCTTTTAAATTTAAGCTCATCAATATACACTTCATTATCTATAGACAAATCACTGCTTACAACAATAAGTCTATCTTTTGCTACTATTTTTTTTTCAAGCCTATCATCTATGCACTCTGTTTCTATAAAACCTATGTCAATCTCGCCATCTTTTAAACTCTTCAATATCTCGTTAGAGTTTAAAAGTTTATGAAAAACTTTTATATTTGGGTACTTTATCATATAATCTAGTATGGCATTAGAGGTTATGAAATTACCTATGGTTTTGCTCGATGCAACTTTTAAAACTCCACTTAGCTTATCCTCTTTAAAATGGTTTTTTGCATCTTGTAGGGCAAAAAAATGTTTTTGAGTTGAACTCTTAAACTCTCTTCCTCTCTCATTTAAAATCAATTTTTTACCGATTCTATCAAAAAGTTTTACATCTAGTTTGTTTTCAAGTGATTTTATAGCTAATGATATGGCTGATTGACTTAATTGTAATTTTTTAGCAACATTTTGCATGTGAGTCTCTTCACATAAAGCATAAAATATCTCTAATTCTTTTAGTGTCAAACTGCTTCCTTATTTATTTTTTTAATTATTATATCAATTTTTATTAATTTTACAAATTAAATAAAAATCTCTATAATTTTACAAACAACAAAAGGATAATAGTGTGTTAAAAGGACTTTTATTAGTTACTCTATTTGCAAGTGTAGCAAATGTTATATCATATCTTTTTGGAGGATTTAGTCCACTGATTATAGGTATAGTAATAGGAATGATTTTCGCAAACACCTTTAGAAAAAAACTTCACAATAGTTACGATCAAGGCATAGTATTTTCAACAAAAACTCTCCTTAGAGGTGCAATTATACTTTATGGTTTTAGATTAACTTTTCAAGATATATCTCAAGTTGGTATTAGTGGAGTTTTAGTTAGTACCATTATAGTTACATTTACATTTATTATAGGCTACTTTATAGGAGTAAAAGTTTTAAAAATGGACAAGGAAACCACAATGCTAACAAGTGCTGGTAGCTCAATTTGTGGAGCTGCGGCAGTTTTGGCTACTGAGCCAGTTGTTAAAGGTGAGGCATATAAAACTGCTGTTGCTGTATCTACAGTTGTACTTTTTGGAACAATTAGTATGTTTCTATATCCCTTTTTATATAAATCTGGATTGATCGATTTAACGCCTAAAGGTATGGGAATATACATAGGTGGAACACTACACGAGGTTGCACATGTAGTAGGAGCTGGAAGTGCAATAAGTAAAGAAGTTGCAAATGATGCCGTTATTGTCAAGATGATAAGAGTTATGCTTTTAGCGCCTTTTTTGGTTGTACTTGGTGTTTGGTTAAGCAAAACAAAAAATTCCAAAGAAAAAACTAAAATAACAATTCCTTGGTTTGCTGTATGGTTTATAGTGGTTGCTGGCTTCAACTCACTAAACCTCCTATCACCACAGATAGTAAAATTTATAAATCAACTAGATACATTTGGATTAACTATGGCAATGAGTGCCCTTGGTATGCAAACAAGTTTTGAAAAATTTAAAGAGGCAGGACTCAAACCGATCTATTTAGCAACAATTCTCTTTTTATGGCTTGTTTTTGGGGGATACTACATAACAAAACTATCAATGATGATTTGACGGTATATCTAAAGGATGCCTCTAAATATTTTCATCTATGAGTTTTTGTATAAGTTTTCTACTCTCCTCTTTAGTGAAAAATAGATTTCTATTTAGCTCATCTGAAAATCGTTTTAATAGCTCCAATCTTTTATCTTTTAACTGTTGATTTTCCAATCCTCTTAACTCATCTTTTAAAATTCTTTGATATTGCTTATAAATTTCCTCTTGCTTTTGAGCCTTTGATTTTACATCCTTAGATGAAGTTTTAGATCTTAACAGCAAATAGACAACAAATAGTGCAATAATTACCAAAACTACTTCCAAGATAAACTACCTTTGCAAATTACATCACCCAAAGAGGCTCCTATATCATTTGCAACTACTTGACATTTGACTTTTAATAAAAAAAATATTGGAAATTCACCATACTCACTTAAACACTCATAATTGCCCATACCCTTAGATATAATACAATCTGCACTTCTAAAGATGTTATGAGCCTCCTTCTTTGCTAAGTCTATAGCATATCCAGGAGTAGGCACTCCACTATCTACCAAAGTAGCAACCTCATCTAGTCCAGATCTTTTCGCTTCATTCATAGTTAAATCATTTATAATAGGCTCACCCCTAACAAAATAGTAAACATCCAATTGTGGATAGATACTTTTTAAAGTTTTTATGCAAATCTTATCAAATATCTCTTCAGCAGTATTATCTCCTAAATATACTAGTTTTTTCGTGGACTGAAGCTTCTCTTTCAACTCTCTAGAATCATCAATTTTAAAATTTGTTGAGTAAATCTTCTCAATTTCCTCTTCAAGATCATAAATGATCTCCGCAGCGAAATCTATAACATTTCCAGCTACTGCAGTTTTTAAAGCATAAAGAAATTTATCGTGAGTATTATCAACTCTATCTTGACAAATTTTTGCAAATTTAAAAGCCTTTGTAGTTGATTGCTCTTTTATATCTTTGTATAGATCATCAGTTTTTAAAAATCTAGAAATATCTCTATATAAAGGAGTTGCATTGTGCGGTGGGGTTAAATTAAAATCGAAGGAATTTATATGCTTCTTAGCAATATTTAAAACTTCAATCTCCTCTTTTTTAGATAAATTTAAAAGCGAAGAGACTCTTTTTGCTTGATTAAAAATACACTCTATACAGTTTTGGTGAAGTTTCATAGAAGTAAATGACCCCAAGTGGGGTCATTTTAAAATTACTTTTTAAGCTCTTTGATTCTTGCAGCTTTACCTCTTCTCTCACGAAGATAAAACAACTTAGATCTTCTAACCTTACCTCTTCTTAAAACCTTTATACTCTCTATGCTATCAGAGTAAATTGGAAAGATTCTCTCTACACCAACGGAGTTAGCACCTATCTTTCTAATTATAAAAGTTTCACCAGTTCCCTCTCCGCGTCTTGCAATACAAACACCTTCAAAGTTCTGAACTCTTGTTTTATCGCCCTCTTTAATTATAACTGCTACTCTAAGAGTATCTCCAGCTCTAAAATCAGGTACATTTTTTGATTCTATTTGCGCTTTTTCAAAAGACTCTATATATTTGTTTCTCATATGATTTCCTTTATCTTGTATTTATGCGAGCATACAAGTCTGGTCTGAAGTATCTTGTTTTCAACTTCGCCATCTCAATTTTTAAGTTGGCTATTTTAGCGTGATTTCCCTTTAAAAACTCTGAGGGAACTCTCAAGCCCTCAAATTCAGCAGGTTTTGTAAATGATGGAGCCTCTAAAATATCTCTCTCAAAACTCTCCTCTTCCAAAGAGTCCTTATTTCCTAAAACTCCATCTATATTTCTACATATTGCATCACTCATTACTAAACTAGCTAACTCGCCACCAGTTAAAACATAGTCACCAATAGAAAATACTTCATCGGCAAACTCTTCTATAACTCTCTCATCAATTCCCTCATACCTACCACTTACAAAAACTAAGTGACTCTTGTTTGCGAGCCTCTTTGCATCTTTTTGACAAAATGGCTTTCCAGCAGGTGCGGGAAATACAAAGTAAGCCTCGGGACTTATCTTTTTTATCTCTTTTAGTGTATCAAATAGTGGTTGGGGGCACATAAGCAATCCAGCACCACCACCAGCTTGATAATCATCTACCTTATTATGTTTATTCTTTGTATAGTCTCTAGGATTGAAAAATTCAATACCTAAAAGATTTTTATCTATTGCCCTTTTCAAGATAGACTCTTCAAAATAGAAAGATATCAAACTCTTAAAAAGAGTAACATAACTAAATGTTATCATGAACTTTCCAACAAAGTAAGTCCATCTTTGACAAATACAACTCTGCTTGTTCTATCTACATCCAAGATGTATCTCTCAATAAATGGTATGTAAAAAGTTTTTGAAAATCCATCTTTAACTAAACTCTCATCACTCTTTAATACCAAATAATCTACATTTCCAATTCTCTCAATATCACTAACCAATCCAAGAGTCATTCCATCCTCTTTTACATTCAGCCCTAAAATATCGAACCAAAAAAACTCATCTTCCTCTATATTGCAGTTTTTTCTGGTATCTTCGACTGAAGTCATCAGATATGAGTTAACTAAAACTATAGATTTCTCTCTGCTTTCATAATCTTTAAAAAGGACTAATCCTCTTTTTGGGTTATAAGAAAGCACCTCTAACTCTAAGCCTTTATCTGTTTTAAAAGTCGCACCTTTTTTAAACTGCTCTGGAAAATCAGAATGAATGTGAAGCTTTAATTCACCTCCTAATCCAACTACCTTCCCAATCTTAGCAACCTCCAAAAGCTGAACTTTACTACTCATCGTTGGCTTTTACTGTTACCCTATAAGATTTGCCATCCTTTGCCTTACAGCCAGAAATAAGAGTTTTAAGAGAATTTATCATCTTTCCATCTTTTCCAATGAGTTTACCTGTATCTACCTTATCCGCATAGATAGTAACCTCACAAAAAGTTTCATCAATATCATTTCTCTCTACCCTAACTAAATCTGGTCTATCAACAACTAACTTAGCAAATTCTTCTAAAAATTTTTCTATCATTTTATTGTCTCCTTTAACTTGAGCAAAGCCCAAGTTAAATTCCTCTCACTAAAGCACAACCTTGCGGTCGTAAAACCTTATTGTCTCCTTTAACTTGAGCCTTGTGCTTGCACTCTCTGTGAGAAAGCCCAAGTTAAATTCCTCTCACTAAAGCACAACCTTGCGGTCGTAAAACCTTATTGTCTCCTTTAACTTGAGCCTTGTGCTTGCACTCTCTGTGAGAAAGCCCAAGTTAAATCAATTAGAGGTAATTTTTGCTACTCTATCGCTAAGCTTAGCTCCAACACTTTTCCAATAAGCCAACCTTTCTTCATCACACTTAACCTCTTTTGTTAGTGGATTGTAGTATCCAATAGACTCTATCCAGCCACCATCTCTTCTCTTTCTGCTATCTGTTACAACTATTCTGTAGAAAGGCTTTTTCTTTCTACCCATTCTTGTCAATCTAACAACTGTCATCTCTATCCTTTGGTTTTTTATCTTTAGGAGGGTATTGTAGTGCATAATAATTCGGAAGTTATTGTGCCTCTTTTGACCACCTAAAGTGTCATGTTAAGCTTACAATCACAGAGGGATTATTTTGTAAGCCAAATGAAGGGGCGATTATACCAAAAAAACTTCTATATGTAAAGGTTTTACCTTGGAATTCCACCCTGTTTGGCCTGAGCTAACATATTTTGTAAATCTTGCATACCTTTTTTACCTGAAAACTTTTTAGCCATTTTAGAAGCATTTTTAAACTGTTTTAAAAATCTATTAACTTCATTTTGACTCAATCCTGCTCCTGCGGCTATCCTTCTTTTTCTAGTATTGTTAAGCAAAGAAGGCATTTCTCTCTCTTTTTTTGTCATAGAGCTAATCATAGCCTTAATCTTTTTCATCTCTTCAGAGTTTTCCAAATCAGCATCTTTTAACTGATTTGCCATACCTGACATTCCAGGAATCATACCAATAAGTGATTTCATGCTTCCTAGCTTTTTCATTTGTTCCATTTGTTCTAAAAAATCGTTAAAATTAAACTCCCCTTTTTTAATCTTCTTTGTTATAGCTTTAGCTTTTTTTTCATCTATAACTGCTGCAGTTTTTTCAGCTAAAGTTTCTAAATCACCCTCACCCATCAATCTATTAACAATTCTATCTGGAACAAAAAGCTCTAAATCTGCAACTTTTTCACCAGTACCTATAAATCTTAAAGGTACTTCTACTTGCTTGGCAATTCCTAAAGCAACTCCACCCTTACTATCACCATCATATTTACTTAAAATAACACCTGTAATTCCAATTTTCTCTTTAAATGAATTGGCACTTCTAACGGCATCTTGACCACTAAGTGAGTCTGCTACATAAAAAATTTCATCCGGCTCTAGTGCATCCTTTATGCCTTTGAGTTCTTGCATTAACTCTTCATCTATAGCTAAACGGCCAGCAGTATCTACCAAGAGTACATCATACAATCCATCTTTTGCCTTTTTTAAGGCATCTTTAGCGATCTTCAGGGGCTCTTTTTGCTCCTCATCGAAGTATAAATCGATCTCATTTTGCTCACACATCTGCTTTAGCTGCTCAACTGCTGCCAATCTTTGTAAATCACAAGCAGCAATCAAAACTTTTTTATTTCTTAATTTTAAATAGTTTGCCAATTTAACCGTAGTAGTTGTTTTTCCACTTCCTTGAAGACCTGTCATTAAAACTTTTGTAGGCGGGGTTGAAGCAAAAACAAAACCTTGCTTTCCAGGTGCAGTTAAAATTTTTTCTAAATTTTCTTTCAATGCTTTTAAAAAATTTAATTGTCCTACACCTTTTGCTTTTGTCTCAATCTCAACAACTTTAAGTAGATCTTTTACTACTTTGTGGTGAACATCAGCCTTTAAAAGTGCTCTTTTTAATGTATCTAAAGCCTTTTTTAATGATTTTTCATCATCAGCAAATCTAATTTTATTTATAGCACTCTTAAATGAATCGGTTAAAACTTCAAACAAAATATCATCCTTTTTTAAGTCTCTCAATTGGGTCGTAATAATACTTTAACTTTACTTTAAATACAATAAACCAAAAAAGCACTAACCAAAGAGCATCTATAAATAATTCTAGGACACCTCTAGAGTTATGCAATTGTTCTGGCAAAGGAATAAATATAAGGAATGCCTGTTGAAAAAATCAAAGATTAAAAAAACTTTATCAAAATATAAAAACATCCAAGACTCTTTTAAGTACGCTTATGTTGGAATACCCAAATCAATAGCAAATTTAGAAGAGAATTTTTTTGGAACTTTTGAATCATTCTTAAAAAAATATCCAAATTTTACAGATTTTAAAAAACTTCCAATAGTTTTATATATGCATGGCTCCTCAGGACTATACACAGGAGATGTTTATAGAAAAATCATTACCAAAGATGCAAAATTTATCTTTTTTGCTCCAAACTCTTTTAAAATAAAAAATAGACCAACCTATAAAACTGCCCTAGATAAACCTGCCAAAGAAAAAAATTATTTAAAGGTTCATAGATTGAGAGTTGCTGAAATCTACTATAATCTTAAAGAGTTAAAAAAACTTCCCTTTGTAGATTCAAATAACATATTTCTTATGGGAAACTCTGAAGGTGGACTTGCATCTGCAATTTACCCTCATGAAAAATTCAAAGGAAGAATTATCACCGCTTTCTCATGCGAGAGTTCATACTTTTACACAAACTTTAAACTTGGAGCCAAAAAAAGTGAGCCCTTTTTAAATATAATCGGAACTCACGATCAATTTTTCTCAAAACTCTCTCTTTTAAACTCTAACTACAACATAGACGGAAATGGCATAGAATCGCTTAAAAAGTATAAATTTGCAAAAATTGTCATACTGACTAAAACAAAGCATGATATAACTACAAATCCATATGTAAAAGATGAGATTCTATCTTTTTTGAAGTTATGGAGAAGCGAGGAGTAAATACCCTCGCCATATATTTGCTATTTCTTTTTTTCTCTATCTAAAAGCTTCTGTTTAAAAACTGCTGCAACATCTTTTGCAACATCAAGCTGAGTTGTTATGCCTACACATGAGCAGTTTATCTCTGAGAGCACATAAGTGTCTTTTCCCTCTTTGTCTCTATCCATAATATAATCCATAGTCCAAAGAAGTGGAAAGTCTTGACCTGAGAGATATGGTTTTATATACTTTAGACCATCTTTTGTTAATTTAACCACATCTTTCCATTTTGGCTCATCTGGTGACTCATACCTATACTTTGCACCACTAAATAGAGTTGCTGAAAATTCACCCTCTTGAGGCTTTTTATGTACCACTGAGACTGGCTTATCAGCAACCAAAAGAACTCTTATCTCACCTTCACTAATTCTCTCAAGATACCTACAGCCAACAAACCCTGCTTTACCCTTAAAGTAAGCTGCATTTTCATCATCTGGCTCAAATTTTGATTCAAATTTATGTAAAAATTCATCTATATCGTCAAAGTAGTATTTTTCATTATTTACCGCTTCAACTGTAAAGATTGAACCATCATCTTTTTTTGAAACCAGATAAACTCCCTCACCTGTTGAGCCATAGTTAGTTTTTAAAACTCTTATGCCATACTTGTCTAAATCTGCTGGAAATTTTTTTACAAAATCAGTATATGTATGGTAGAAGTATGTGTCGTCATCTCCTAATGGAGTTCCTTTTAGCTTTGCCAAGATATCTTTAAAATCTAAGTTAATCATAACATCGGGGTGAGTGTGAATCTCAACTCCATAGTTACTAAGTGCTTTTAAAAACTGAAAGTACTCATCAACCTCTTTTAAATTGCCAGGATTGATCCTGCTAATAACAGCCAATGCATTCTCTTTTAGATAATCTAAAAGCTCATACTTTTTATTTGGTCTATAAAAAACAATCTCTCTATCTAAGCCTGTTGCCTCTTTTATAGCCTGAAGAATCGGCTTTGAATCTGGTCTAAAACCATCAAAACCCTTATCGCTCCCCTTTGCATACTCAATTATAAAAACACGATTTTTCTCATTCATTGAACCCTCCTCTTGAAGTTAAATTGTCATAAGATTATAACATCATAAAAATTAAATTTTCTAGGGGTCAGGGCTAAACTCTAAACCTTTTCAAAATTGACACTTACTGTTTTATATAGCCAAATTCTAAGAGTTTATCATATATTCCAGAGATTACATCACCAGTAGCAGCACCTCCATGACCACCATGCTCTACCATAACCGTTACTACAAATTGAGGATTTTTATACGGACCATAAGTTGTAAACCAAGCGTGAGATCTATGGTAATACTCCAGCTCACTCTCCTTCATTCTCTTCTTTTCACTTTGAGGAATTCCAACCACTTGTGCAGTTCCGGTTTTACCAGCGATCTCAACTTTTGATTTTATATATCTATGTCCTGTTCCTCTTGGGTTTGAGACTACTTCTCTCATTGCTCTTCTTAAAAAAGGCAAATACTTCTTTTGTTCTTTGGTTAGTATTTCCTTCTTATCAAAATCTACTCTAACACCATCAATACTCTCTAAAAAATGGGGAGTTACACTGTAACCTGTTGCTAAAAGTGCAGTATATTTTGCAACTTGAAGAGGTGTAGATAAAAAATATCCTTGCCCAATAGAAGTTATCAAGGTTTCACCTTGATACCATGGCTTTTGATACTTTTGCATCTTCCAAAACCTTCCTGGAACCGAACCTTTGAACTCAAAAGGCAGATCAACTCCAGTTTTATGTGCAAATCCAAGTTGTTCCAATACAGGTGAAATTTTATCTATGCCAACTCTTAAACTTCCTTTGTAAAAATAATCATCACAACTCTCTCTTATGGCTTTGAGCATATCTGTTCTACCATGCCCAATATGTTTCCAACATCTAAAATTTCTACCTCCAAGTTCATATGAACCATTACAATAGAAATTTGTGTATGGTGTCATAAGTTTTGATTCTAAAAAAGCCAAAGCTACACCCATTTTAATAACAGATCCTGGTGGATATAGTCCATTTATAAGCTTATTTGTAAAAGGATGGTTAAAATCATTTGCTAGTTTTTCCCACTCTTTTTGAGTAATTCCATTGACAAACTTATTTAAATCATATTCAGGAAAGCTTCCTGCAGCTAAAATTTTTCCATCTTTAACATTCATAACAATTACTGCACCACTTCTATCTTTAAATATATCAGATATAAACTTTTGTAACTTTAGATCTATACTTAACTTAATGTTACTACTAGATGGAAGTTTCTTTTCTATCTCCTCTATCTCTTCATTAAAAGCTGTAACTTTGATCTTTTTTTCTCCTTTTTCTCCTTCCAAAATAGAGTTGTAATACTTTTCAATACCAGTTCGTCCAATAAATCCGGTTAGTTTTGCTACTTCACTATTTTTAACATCTTTTTCATTTGCTTTTGCTACATAACCTATAATGTGTGATGCTAAATCTTTGTAGGGATAGTATCTCTTTGATGAGATTGATATTTTTAAGTTTTCTCTTAGATTAAGTTTTGAAAATTTTGAAACAAACTCATCATAACCGATAAAATCTACTACTTTAACAAATTTATGGGAGTATGGAGAGTCTCTTTTTAAGTATTTTTTAATCAACTTTTCTCTATCTAAGCCATCAATGTTTTCTACCAAAAAGTCAATCTCTTTTTCTAAAATCTCTCTTTTTCTTTTTGAACTTAACTGCGGTTTTATACCTATGCTAAAGCCTAGCTTATTTACAGATAATGGTTGGTTATTTATATCTACAATAGAACCACGAAGTGGTGCTAACTCATCAACTCTTATGGCATTTTGTTTCGCTATTTCATCATAATAAGTATTAGATTTTATGCTTATATAGTAAATTCTCACTAAAAGTATTATCCAAAAAAATGCAAAAGCATATAGTAAAATTTTTATTCTCATTTTAAATGTTTTTCCTAAACAAAATAATTGCAATTAGAGCATCAATAACAATATAGTACAAATAACCAAAACTAAAAACTGGAATGGTTTGATTTAGTAAGTATGCCATAAAAAGATTTAAAAAAAAGTGTCCAATATAAGCAAAAAAAACAAAAACAACCAATATACAACTTCTACAAGTAAAATAATTTTCAATCTTTTCTACAAATAAATTATAAAAAATTATAAAAAATATTAGTGATGAAAAAAGATAAAATCCTTTATTTAGATCATATATACAAAGATATAAAAGACTAAGATATACTGAAATTAACCTATTTTCATTTGAGAAATTCAAAATTGCATATACAAAAAAAACACCATAAAAAAGAGGCAAAAAAAGATACAGCGAACTTAAGAACTGATAAATAACTAGAGCAACCCAAAAAAGTATGCCCTTTATATAGTCTGTATTAATGCTACTTCGTCGCATATTGGAAAATGTTTACATTTGACACAATCAGCCCAAATTTTATGTGCCGGAAGTGACTCTTTTGGAATCTCTTTAAAATTTAATCTCTTAAAAAAATTTGCCTCATAAGTCAGGGTAAAAATCTTTTGTGCATTTAACTCTTTAGCCTCTTTTAAAAGCTCTTTTACTATACAAGCCCCTATACCTCTACCTCTATATTCCTTAGAGACTACCAAACTTCTAATCTCACCTAAATCAAAAGCATGAAAATGTAAAGCCCCAAAGCCTACAATATCGTCATAACTTTTTGCAAGTATATATGAACGGATATTGGTTGCAATTTCATCACTACTTCTATATAGAATTATACCCCGCCTTACCTCATCTTCAACTAGAGTTTGCATTTTTTCAATATCGCTAAGTTTTGCTTTGGTATAACTTATCAATTAGGCTCTCCAAAGAGTGATTTAAAAATAGCTTCTGTTGCTTTTTCAACTCCCTTTCCACTGCTACTAGATACCAAGAGTGCATTTGGATAGATTTTTTTCAAAGCACTTACATCTTTTTGTTTTAATTTATCTGCTTTTGTAAAGATATTTAATATCTGCTGATCATCTCTTCTTATAGAGTGTAAAAAGTCATTAACATCCCTATCTATCTCTAGTTTTGGATGTCTTGCATCAATCAAATGTACAAAAAGTCTGATTGAACTCCTCTTTTTTATAAATTCAGTCAAGTTCTTTTGCCACTCATATTTTAATGACTTTGAAACCTTTGCATATCCAAAACCAGGCAGATCTACAAATCTAGCAACATATTCATTTTCCAAATAGCTAAATTTTATATCAAAAAAATTAATTAATCTCGTTTTTCCTGGAGTTGAAGAACTTTTTGCCAATCCCTTTCTCTTTGTAAGTGCATTTATTATCGAGCTTTTACCTACATTACTTCTACCTATAAAGGCAACTTCACTAACTCCTTCAGCCACTGTTTCATTCATAGATGGAGCAGATTTTAAAAAAACTGCATCCTTTATAGTTATCACTTTGTTTTCTCTTTCTTGTTATCTTCTATTTTAAAAATAAACTTTACTGGTTTCTTACCATCACTATCAACTTCATATCTGCCACTGGATTGATCAACCCAAATCCTATCTCCATAGACCTTTTTATCACTCTCTTTCTCAAATAAAAAGGCATTTTTTAAAAAGGTGTATTGTGCTTTTACTGGATCATAAATCATAGTTTGAGCTTCACCATAGTAGTGTTTATTATTTAGTATCATGTTTATCTTAACATCTCCAACTGCAATATACTTTAGAGGCTGTCTATCTTTATCAAAGTTTATTGTTAATTTATTGGCAAATAATTTATCTTTTCCTTTAACTATCTTTACATTCCCATTAAAAACAGTTACTTGCTTTTTCTCATCTGCAAAAAAATTATCTGCTACAATCTCAACATTTTGAGCATTTAACCACAAAACTGCAATTAAAAGTATACTTAATAATCTCACTTTAATTTACCTTTGAAATAGATTTTACATTATGAGCGAAGATTTTACCATCATTTACTTGATATACTAATGAAGAGCCAAATACTGTTGTACTATTTGTCTCTAAAGTAAATTTTGACAAACTCTTAAAGACTTTTGATTTTAAATTATATGTCGATTCATCAGAAAAAAATTTTATTCCATTTGAATCTGCATATCTTATATCTCCACTAACTCTCAATAGGTCTCCTCTTAAACTACCCTCTTTAGCTTTTAAGTTATCTGTAACTCCATCGCTCTTTTTTCTAACTATGTCTATATTAAAAAACTTATCATAAGTTTTATATCTAAGAATTTGCGAAGATTTTGCAACTAAAACAACTCCCTCTTTTTGTATAGAGTAGTTTGTAACTCTATTAGCTTCAAGATTGGCTTTAGGCTTATCGCTTTGTTTTAGATTTATATAGTATGGCTCTTTATATAAAAGAAAAACAAACACCCCAACAAATACAAATAATGAATAATATAAAAGTTTTACTGCCAAAGCTCTAAAAACTCTTTTTTTAAATTATTTTTTTCTACTACTAAGTCTATCATCTCTCTTATAGCACCCTCTCCACCTTTGCACTCTAGTACCGTATCAACAATTTCTTTTATCTCTTTAACAGCATCACTAGGCGCGAAAGACCAACCAACACTTTTTAACATCTTATAATCATTTAAATCATCACCTATAGCGGCAACTTCTTTTAAATCTATATTCATCTCATTTACAATCTCTCTCAAAAGAGCATACTTATCCTTTACTCCTTGATGTAAAAATGTAATATTTAGCTCAGTTGCCCTTCTTTGAACAATTTTTGAATTTCTTCCTGTGATAATTGCACTTTTCAACCCTAATCTACTCCAGGATGCTATTGATAACCCATCTTTAACATTAAATGATTTATACTCATCATTACTCGAATTATAAACAATTTTACCATTAGTCAAACATCCATCTACATCAAAAACTAAAAGCTTAATCATAAAATACCCTTTGTACTTGGAATTCCAATCCTATTATTTTTTACCAACGCGCGCCTAAGTGCGACAGCAAATGATTTAAATAAAGCTTCAACAATGTGATGCCTATTTTTACCTCTTTTACACTCAAAATGAATAGTCAAACAAGCATTGTTTGCAACTGCTCTAAAAAATTCTTCTACTAATTCCAAATCAAAGTTTCCAATACTGCCATCTAACTCAAGATCAAATACCAAGAAAGCTCTATTTGATAAATCTAAACAGCACTCAATTGCTGCCTCATCCATTACAACAACAACATTTGCATATCTCTCTACCCCCTCTATGGGAAAAATTGCCTTTTTTAACGCTTGAGCTAAAACTATACCTACATCCTCAACACTATGGTGAGCATCAACTATTAGATCACCTTTGCAAGTAAGCTCTAAATCAATTAATGAATGTTTGGCAAATGCCTCTAACATATGATCAAAAAAGCCTATACCCGTAGATATACTTGCCTTTCCACTTCCCATTAACCCTAATTTTAAAGATATTTCTGTCTCTTTTGTTTTTCTCTGTATCTCTATCATAACTTACTCTCTTAAAATAAATGATCCAAAAAATTTACCTCTAGATATAAAATCTCTAGCTTCATTTTCACTTCTAAACCCTTTTAGATAAACTCTATAGAGGGCATAACCATCCTTATAGCCTTTTTTAATTCCGCTTCTATACCTTCCATCTACTAAGCTATATCGTGAAGCATACCTCTGCGCTCCATCTTTTTTTCTAAATGCTCCTATTTGAACAAAATAATCTTTTAAAACAATACTTTTTGTAACACTTTGCTTGCCAATAACCCCATTAAACCCAATAACCTCAATCCTTACAGGCGCAGTTCCTTTTTTTATCATATCTATTTTTCTAGCAGCTGCATTTGAAAGATCTATAATTCTATTTTTTACAAATGGACCCCTATCATTTATTCTTACAACTGCACTTCTTCCATTTTCTAGGTTAGTAACCTTTACAACTGTATTCATTGGGAAGGTTTTGTGAGCTGCAGTCATAGCATACATATTATAGTATTCACCATTTGATGTTAATTTATTGTGAAAACTAGGTCCATACCAACTCGCAATACCACTAAAAGAGTCACCAATGCTTACTCTCGTAGGGTAATATGTTTTTCCCATAACAGTATATGGCTGCATAGTTGCTCTGTGCATATTTGCCGAATTATTTATTTTACCTGAAGTATAGTCCCCTTCACTATAAACATACTTTTTTGTAGAACACCCCCAAAAAAAACCAATTAAGACAATACTTAAAACTACTTTAATACTTGTGCGGAATAACAAGCTTCTCTCCTACTCTAACTATCGAATTTTTTTTGTTGTTATATTTGATAATATCGTTTACTGCAACTCTAAATTTTCGAGAAATCTTTCCAATAGTATCACCTTTTTTTATAATATATACCCTGTTTCTTGGCTTTAAAACTGGCACAATTAGTGTTTTATTTACTCTTAATATATTTGTTTTTAACTTATTGAAATCTTTAATTATTTTATATGAAACTCCATACTTTTTTCCAATACTATAAAGAGAATCACCTTTTTTAACTCTATGTACATAAAATCTACCTCTATCTTTTGATGCATCATAATTTTTTACAAACAAACTCTCTTTACCATAGGGTATGTATATGTGGTATTTCTTTTCACCTGGAGGAGCAAATCCATATCTTAAATGAGGATTATAGGATTTTAACTCCTTATATGACATACCAATACTATTTGCAACTGCACTAAGAGTCGCACCACCATTTAGGTATACTTTTGTAAAAGTATGAGATGTACCTCTATTCATAAGATAGCTCATATCGTGCCCAACTATAAAGTCAGTACTGTTTGAAATGTATTGCATCATCATAATTTTGCGCAAATATATCCTACTCTCTTTTGGAATATATTTTTTTCTAACATCCAAAAGTACTTTTAAATCATCACTACCAGCTTTTTTTATAGCCCTTTTTAATCTACCTTCACCACAATTATAAGCAATTGCGGCTAAGTACCATTTTCCAAACATTGCGTGTAAATATTTCAAATACTTTATAGCAGCTTCAGTTGATTTTATAGGATCTCTTCTCTCATCAACATATAGATTTATTTTCAATCCAAATTTTTTTGCAGTATATGGCATAAATTGCCAAATTCCTACAGCTCTAGCTTTAGAATACGCAGATGGAGCAAAGTTTGACTCAGCCATCGCAAGATATAAAAATGCTTCAGGAATTTTAGCTTCATCAAGCATACTTTGTAGAACTGGTACAAATCTATTACCACCCTCTAATACCTTTAAAAAATGTTTTGTTCTATATCTATCTGCATCCTCTTTCATTCTCATAAAAACTAAATCTGTCATAAAAGAGGGAGAGATATCTAAACTCTTCAGAACTTTTACTTGCTCTTGATAACTAGTTTGTGTACTTAAAAACGCATAACTACCCTGAAAAAATAGAAATAAAATTAAAACCAACCTAAACATAAAACTCCTTATACTACAATCAATAGTACCAAATCTCTACTTTATAAACTCTTTAAAAACTCTTTTAGCATTTTTAGTAGTTAATTGCTCAACCTCATCTTCACTCATATTTAAAATTTCTGCAATCTTTTTAACAACCAATCTTGTATAGCTTGGCTCATTTCTTTTGCCTCTGTGTGGATGTGGCGTAAGATAGGGAGCATCTGTCTCTACAATGATTTTATCTTTTGGAATCTTAGGAAGAATCTCTACTAAATTTTTTGCATTTTTAAATGTCAAAACCCCACCAATACCAAAATAAAATCCCTCATTAGCCAAATCTAAAAGGTGTGGACTAGCATTGTAGCAGTGCAAAACTCCACCAACCTTGCTAGCACCATTCTCTAAAAGAACTCTCTTGCTGTCATCATTTGCATCCCTTACATGAACAATCAAAGGCTTATTTACACTTATTGCTAATTCTATATGTTTTTTAAAAACCTCTTGCTGCTCTTTTTTCACTCTCTCTTTTTCTTCCAAATCCTCTGGAAGTCTAAAGTAATCCAATCCACACTCACCAACAGCAATACACCTGCTGTCACTTAAAAATTTTCTTAAAGTATCTTCACTATACTGCTCACAATGGTAGGGATGAACCCCCGCAGCATAAAAAACATGTTCATATCTCCAAGCTATCTCTTTAGCTCTTTTTAAATCATCTATATCAGCTCCAGGGATCAAAACTCCCTCAACTCCATTTTCTTTGGCTCTTTTGATAACCTCATCTAAATCATCTTCATATCTTTTATCATCAAGGTGTGCATGTGTGTCTATAATCACTCACTAATCTCCACTCTATTTTTACCACTGTTTTTTGCTCTATAAAGTGCCATATCTGCTTCATCTATAATGTCATCTAAGCTCTCTGCGCTATCAAATGCTACCCCAATAGATGCAGTATAACCAATCTCATTTCCTTTAAACTCTATAGTATTTCTAGCAATTTTTAGTCTTAATCTCACAAAAAGTTCTACTGCACTATCTCTATCTATATCTTTTAAAAGTACACAAAACTCCTCTCCACCAAATCTTGCTACAATATCTGAACCCTTAATGTTATCTTGAACAACCTTTACTAGCGCCTTTATGGCCTCATCGCCACCATCATGTCCATAAGTATCGTTTATTTTCTTAAAATCGTCTATATCTATCATCGCAATTGCAAATGGCTCATCCCTCTCCCTAGCCTCTTGCACATAAGCTTCAGCCTCTTTGAAAAAGCTTCTTCTATTTCTAGCACCTGTTAGAAAGTCGGTATTTGCCATATCGCTTATCATCTCAATGTATTCTACAGACTCTATTGCATTATTTACCCTACAAACTAACTCCTCTTTGGTAAATGGCTTATTTATAAAGTCATTTGCTCCTATCTTTAGAAACTTGGCACTAACCATAGGATCATCATTTGCTGTCATTGCAATAATGCTTAAATCTACCTTCGAGTAATCTTCTCTAACTCTTTTAGTTAACTCAAATCCATCAACAACAGGCATATTGTAATCGGTCAATATAAGCTTCACATCTTTATTTGTTTCTAAATAACCCAAAGCCTCTTCACCATGAGCTGCACTTAAGACTTTAAACATTTGTGACTCTAGCGTTCTTTTGACCTCTTTTCTTATCACCATAGAGTCATCAACTATCATAACTTTATAATTCCTATTTTTACTAAGTCTCTCTATTAATGTAAATATGTAATTTACATCATCAATATTTCCCTTGAAAACATAATCTATAACATCTTTTTTCAGGATTTCATCTCTTGTTTTTGAATCAACATTTGCAGTTAAAACTATAGAGGGAACCTTTTTGGAGATCATAAAATCAACCACCTCACCATCAGGTGCATCTGGAAGATTAAGATCAAGCAGTGCTAAAAAATAATTCTTGTTTTTAGCAACTAAAATTTCAGCCTCTTTTAAAGAGTGGGCTACATCTACATCAAACTCCTCATTTTGAGAAATTTTTTTTGCTATAATCTTTGAAAGTGACTTATTGTCCTCTACTATTAAAATTCTCTCCATTATATATGCCTCTATCTAAATAATTTTTATTTATTATATCAAATTATTTTCTTTTGCAAAAGTTTTTTAGCAAACTCTATTGCTTCACTACTTATGCTCTCACCACTTATCATCCTCGCAAGCTCTTCAACTCTTCTATTACCATTAAGCTCTTCAACTCTACTTACTCCATCCTCTTTTATAATCAAAAAATGAAAATCTGCGACACTAGATAACTGTGGTTGATGAGAAATTGCAAAGATTTGATAACTCTTAGAGAGTTGTTTTAAAACCTTTGCAACACTCATAGACTCCTTGCCGCTTAGGTTTGCATCTATCTCATCTAAAATTAAAACACCTCTTCTATCTAAAAGATACTCACTAGATGTTGCTATAAAAGCGAGTCTTAGTCTGTTGAACTCACCTGAACTTATCTTTTTTATATTTACACTACCTAACTCAACTCTTAAAGAGTCTAAACCTAGCTCATACATAGAAACTTTTTCTAAAATTATGCTAACTTCTGGCATATAGAGCATCTTTAGGTAGTTATTTATCTTTGAGTTTAGACTCTTTAAAAATTTTTCTCTTTTTTGTGAAATTTTTTCAGCTAAACTGTTTAAGAGTTCATATCTTTTTTTGCAATCTTCCTCCAAAGCACTCTTTTTGAAACTTATATTTTCATACTCCTCGAGCTCAATCTCTCTTCTTTTTTTATGCTCCAAAATCTCTTCAATTGTGCCAAATCTAGATTTTAAAGATGAGATTTTCTCAATTCTATCTAAAATCTCCTCTACATTTACCTCTTCTAAATCCTCAAGCCTTACTCTCTCATCCTCTACTAAAACTCTAAGCTCATTAAGAGCTTCATCAAAAAATGAGCCATCTTTGTCAATCAAACTAAAAAGCTCACTCACACTACTCTCATAATCAAAAATCCCACTAACTCTATCTAGTGCTTCAGAGATTTTTTCCTTTTTAGAGAGCTCTTTTTTCAACCTCATAAGCTCCTCATCTTCACCTATCTTGGGCGAGACCTCTTCAATCTTTGCTATCTCAAATCTAGCAAACTCCTTTAGCTCCTCAACTTTTTTCTCTTTTTGCAAAATATCATCTAGCTTTGCTTTTAATTCTATATACTTGCTATAACCCTCTTTGAACTCATCTAAAACTTCTCCATAAGAGCTATCCTCTTTTTTTATAATCGCATCGAGCAGAGATAAAAGATTTTCACTCTCAAACTCATTTGCCTCTTTCGTGTTTAGGTAGTTTATGAAACTATTTGAGATTTGGCTCATCATTTTTTTCGTAACACTGTTGGAGTTTATAAAGTATCTTACACTCTTTGATTTTGTATATTTAAAAATGTTTGGCTCATCATCCTCTATGCCAAATTCGCTCAAATTTAACTTGGTCCCAATAGTAGCTTCCATCAAGCTAGCATTTGCTTCAGCTTTTCCAAAAAGTGATAAAACTCCTTGCATAAAAACAGACTTCCCAGCACCACTTGGTCCACTAAATGCTATAAGACCGCTACCAAACTCAAGCTCACACTCTTCAAATGAGAGCTGATTTTTCATATAGAGTCTCTCTATCATTTTGCACCCCATTGAAGCTTTTGGCGTAAAACATCAAAATAGTTTCTATCTAATCTATGTATGAGTTTTGCATATCTATCTGCAATTTTTACACTAATCTTGTCAAACTCTTCCATCTTGTAGGTATCTTGCCCATCAACCACTATAACGCTTTCATCTTGCAAACTCTTAAAGCTAACCTCAAAATCAACCGGCAATACAAGTGGTCTTTGAGTTAGCGAGTGAGGACAAACTGGCGTTAGTATAAGAGCCTTTGTTAGCGGATAAACTACCGGTCCACCAGCAGAGATATTATAAGCTGTTGAGCCAGTTGGGGTTGAGACAATCAAGCCATCTCCATAATAACAGTTTATCAAATGTCCATCAATATAGGTCTCAATAGAAGCCATTCCTGAGAGCTTAGTTCTAGAAAATACAATGTCATTAAAAGCAACCAAACTTTTAGTGCAACCACCACTTATCAAGGTAAGCTCCAGCATCATTCTTGAGTCTATTCTGTACTTATTTGTAAAAATTTTATCTATAAAACTCTCAATTTCTGAGGACTCTATATCGGTTAAAAATCCTAAATTTCCAGCATAAATTCCCAAGATTGGTTTTTCGTAGGCAAAACTTCTTCTACAAAGAGAGATAAGAGTTCCATCCCCTCCAAGTGAAATCAAAAAATCACTCTTTTTGCACATATAATCAAACTTTACACCATTAACGCCAAAAGTTTTCGCACTACTCTTTTCAACTAGTAGCACTACTCCATTTTTTTCAAGTGAATTTTTAATCTTCTCATAAAAAACCTTTAAGCTCTTATCATTTGGCTTAGAGATTAGTCCAACAATTTTAATGCTACTTAACTTTAAATCTTCATCAATTATTTTCATAGTGCCGATTTTACCAAAATAATCCCGAATTATGCAATAGGATTTACCGAAGTAATGCTTATAACTTTATAGGCTAGGCAATAAGTGCTAATTTGTAAATCTCGTTGTATCATTCGAGATAAACTTAACAAAAGTTACTTTTGGGTAAAATAAGCCAAAATTTATAAAACTAGGAACAAAATTGAGAACTCATTATTGTACAGACTTAAATGAAAACAACATAGGTGAAATTGTAGAGGTTTGTGGCTGGTCAAATAACAGTCGTGACCATGGTGGTGTAATCTTTATAGACTTAAGAGATAAAAGTGGGCTTATTCAGCTTGTTTGTGATCCAGCTGATTCTAAAGAGGCTTGGGAGATAGCAAATGGTGTTAGAGATGAGTTTGTTTTAAGAGCCAAAGGAAGAGTCAGAGCTAGAGGAGAAGGGTTAGAAAATCCAAAGCTAAAAACTGGAAAGATTGAGATTGTAGTTGAAGAGCTTATTATAGAAAATGCTAGTGAACCTGTGCCATTTGTGATTGGAGACAATAGTGTTGGAGAAGAGACAAGACTAAAGTATCGTTACTTAGACCTTAGAAATCCAAAAGCATATGAAGTTTTTAAATTAAGAAGCAAAGCTAGCATCGCAGCTAGAAACCTTCTTGACAGTAGAGGCTTTTTAGAAGTTGAGACTCCAATTTTGACAAAATCTACACCGGAGGGAGCTAGAGACTATCTTGTTCCTAGCAGAGTACACAACGGGGAGTTTTTTGCACTTCCTCAATCCCCTCAACTATTTAAACAGCTCTTAATGTGTTCAGGATTTGATAGATACTTCCAGATTGCGAAATGTTTTAGAGATGAGGACTTAAGAGCAGATAGACAGCCAGAGTTTACCCAGATAGATATTGAGATGAGTTTTTGTACTCAAGAGGATGTCATAGAGGTAACCGAAGCACTTCTTAAAGATATTTTCAAAGCATGTGGCTATGAAATCTCTACTCCATTTAATCGCATAAAGTACAAAGATGCTATGGAGAAGTATGGCTCAGATAAGCCAGATTTAAGGTATGATTTAAGCATGGTTGATGTTATAGATATATTTGAGAGAAGCACAAATGAAATCTTTAGCAATATTGCAAAAGACAAAAAAAACAACCGCATAAAAGCACTAAAAGTTCCAAATGGTGACAATATCTTCTCAAAAAGACAGATGAAGGGTTTTGAGGATTATGTAAGAAAATTTGGAGCGGCAGGACTTGGCTACTTTCAAATGAAAGAGGATGGCCTAAAGGGACCTCTTACAAAGTTTTTTAGTGAAGATGATCTAAATGAAATCATAAAAGTTACAGATTTGAAAGTTGGAGATGTTGTATTTTTTGGAGCTGGAGCAAAGAGTACAGTGCTAGATTATATGGGAAGATTTAGAATCTATCTAGCAGAGCTCATGGAGATAATCCCTCAAGATGTTTTTGAATTTGTATGGGTGGTTGATTTTGATATGTTTGAGGTAGAAGATGGCAAGATAAAAGCTCTTCACCATCCATTTACTATGCCAAAACTAGATAACATCGGTGGTGAAGCCAAGTTTATTTCAAAAGATATAGATGCCCCAATTGATGAGATGGAGAGCATCGCTTATGATATTGTTCTAAATGGGGTTGAGCTTGGTGGTGGAAGTATGAGGATTCACAAAAAAGAGATTCAAGAGAGAGTTTTTGAACTGCTTGGAATCAGCGAAGAGGAAGCAAACGAGAAGTTTGAATTTCTACTTGATGCACTAAAGTTTGGAGCTCCTCCACATGGCGGACTTGCTATGGGACTAGATAGGCTTATTATGCTTCTAACGAAGAGCGAGAGCATAAGAGATGTTATAGCATTTCCAAAGACCCAAAGAGCTCAGTGTCTTCTAACTCATGCTCCAAGTCCAGTTGATAATGAGCAGTTAAGGGAGCTTGGAATTAGGCTTAGAGAGAAAAAGAGTGTATGAAAAAAGAGCTATTTTTAGTCATAGGAGCTCCAGGCAGTGGAAAAACTACTGCTTGTGAAGCTCTAGCGCAAAAAGAAGGAGAGATTGCTCACTTTTCAACAGGAGATCTTTTAAGAGCGGAAATAAAAAGTGGAAGTGCTTTGGGAAAAACCATAGAAGAGATTATCAACAAAGGTGATATAGTTCCCGTTCAAATAGCACTTCAAACCATCATAAAAGCCATAAAAAACTCTACAAGTAATAAAGTTTTAATTGATGGCTATCCAAGAAGTATCGAGCAGATGACAGGATTAGAGGATGCCCTAAGAGATGAGGATGAGATTATTCTTAAAGGTGTCATAAAGGTTGAAGTAAGTGATAAAGTAGCAAAAAAAAGAGTCATAGGCAGAAGCAGAGGTGCAGATGATGACCTAGAGGTTTTTGCTCATAGAATGAGAGTTTATAAAGAGCCTTTAGAAGAGATTGAGAAGTTCTATAAAAAAAAAGGAATCCTTTTTATAATTGATGGTGAAGGAAATCTAAAAGAGGTTGTAAATCAATTAAAGATTAAAATTTATTTTTTATAAAGTAACTATCTATCCCATCTGCTATGCCTTTTGCTATCAAATTTTGATAGTGAGAATTGAACATTCTTTTTCTCTCTCTATAGTTTGTAATATAGCCGATTTCGATAAGTATAGCTGGCATTTGAGCACCAACTAAAACCCAAAATGGTGCCTCTCTGACTCCACCATCTCTAACACCACCATACTTTTTTCTCAATCTATTTAAAATACCTTGTTGAACATCAAGCGCCAATTTATTTGCCTGTATAATTTTTTCCCTATTTAAAACATTTAAAAAAGTTTGCTTTGAAAAGTAGTTCATCTCTTCTAAATCACCTCTATTTTCTAATGCAGCTACATTTTTACTTCTTTTACTTCTAGCTGGAGAGA
Source organism: Sulfurospirillum sp. (assembly GCA_026988125.1). GTDB lineage: Bacteria > Campylobacterota > Campylobacteria > Campylobacterales > Sulfurospirillaceae > Sulfurospirillum_A. The sequence goes on along the minus strand of JALSLU010000169.1, from coordinate 4,949 downwards.
GAAAAAAGGTCTCAACACCGTGTAGTGTTTTCTTTTTTGCTGCATTTGCGTGTATGCTTAAAAATAGGTCTGCATTTTTTTTGTTTGCAAACTTTGTTCTATCTCTTAATCTGACAAATTTATCTTTAGTTCTAGTATAATAAACTCTATAACCTCTTTGTTTTAAAATTTTACCTGTTTTTAACGCAACTCTTAGCACAAGGTGTTTTTCATACTCCCTTTTGCTTCCTACTGCCCCTACATCTTTTCCGCCATGCCCTGCATCTAGTACAATTATTCTATTTTTTATTGGTCTATTTAAGTTTATAGCAAGTTTATTCTCTTCACTATTTTTTATTTTATTTTGCAATCCTTCTAACTTTTTCTTACTAGATAAAAAAATTTTTAATTTTTTTCCATCAACACTATAATTAGATTTTACATTTTTTTTTCGCTGAAGAACGATTCTTGTTGTATTTTTATTGTACTGTGCTACTCGAATACCTACTAAACCTCTTGGTATAGTTATCTTTGGTTTATAAGTTAAAATTGCTTTTAGATCAAAAACTTCTCTAAACACACCATGAGTATTGAGAAAAAATCTTTTTATATCTTTAAAATTCAGTTTTCTATCAAAAAGTATTTCAATTTTATCTTCAAAAATATTAATTTTTTTTAAACTTGGAATAGATCTATTTCTTTTTATATTACTACGAGTATGTGAAATTTTATTTGCATTAGTTTTCTCTTTTTTGTATAAATTACCATTTTTTGACTCATTTAAAATCTTGTCAAAAGTCTTTAGCTCTTTTTCATAACCACTATAATCAAAGTTTAATATTTTTGAAGTTTTTATAAGGCGTTTTAAAGCCTCTTTTTTAATTGTATTATTATTTTGAACAATCGAGTATATATAAACTCTTTTTAGAGCATGATGAACTTTCAATAACTCATCTTTATTAGCTGTGTCTATCTTGATGTCATAAGATCTAAGTTGAGATAGATAATCACTTGCTCCAATTAAAGTGGTTATAATAAATATACTAAAAAAAAATAATCTAGCTATCTTCGCCATTCATCAACTTATCTAATAATTCCCTAACACTAATGATCTCATTAAGCTTATAGCCATTTGCACCAGTAAAAAATAGACCCAGTTCTTTATTTCCCAAGTATGCATCACTCAGTCTATCTGCTATACAATAACCAACTGCTTTGGCCTCTACTCCTCTATGACAAGGAGCAACACAGTTACTTATACACTTTATAGCTGGTCCATCCCTATTCTCTACTAGATCTATCAAATTTGTTCTAACACCACGAGCTGGATAACCAACAGGAGATTTCAATAACTTTATATCTTCCTCTTTAGCTTTTAAGATAATATCTTTAAAATTTTCACTAGCATCACATTCATAAGTTCCTATAAACCTAGTACCCATTTGGACACCATTGGCTCCCAACTCAATCATTCTCTCTATATCACTTTTATCCCAAATGCCTCCAGCAGCAATTAAAGGAAAATCACCCCATAGTTTTATCTCATCTTTAATAGGCTTTATTAAGTTTTCTAACTGAAACTCTGGCATTTTACACTGTTCATAAGTAAAACCTTGATGTCCACCACTAAGCGGTCCCTCTACAACCACTGCATCAGGAAGCTTATTATACCTCTTTGTCCATCTCTTGCAAATTATTTTCAAAGCTTTTGCTGAACTTACAATAGGAACTAATGCAACATCTGGATACTCTTGAGTAAATTCTGGCATATTTGTTGGTAAACCAGCACCAGTTATAATTATATCAATCCCAGCCTCACAGGAATCCTTTACAATTCTTTCATAATCATTACTAGCATATAAGATATTGACAGCTAGAGGCTTATCCTTTGAAATTTTTCTAGCATTTTTAACAATAGCCCTAAGTCCCTCTTTTGAATAAAAGTTTTTAGCATCAAGAGGTCTATTATTTATATCTTTTTGGCTATATTTGTTGTTTTTATAGTATCCGGTTCCAACCGAACTAATAACTCCCAAGCCACCCTCTTTACTAACATTGCCTGCAAGTCTATCCCAACTAATTCCTAAGCCCATACCACCTTGCACTATTGGTTTTTCTATGGTATACCTTCCTATTTTCAACGGCTTAAATGACATCACACAACCTTTAACTTAGCAAATTTTCTTTTACCTACTTGAAGTATATACTCACCTCTAGCCAATTGCAACTGCTCATTGGTTACTTTTTCTTTATTTAATTTAACTCCGCCCTGCTTTATATCTCTTCTTGCCTGAGAAGTTGATGGAGATAATTTACACTCCACTAAAGCTTTTGCTATCCAAATTTCTCCTTCAAGTTCAAAAGATTTAATATCACTAGGAAATTCATTTTTTTTATGTATATTTTCAAATTCCTCTTTTGCTCTTTTGGCATCTTCAATTGAGTGGTATCTACTAACTAACTCTAGGGCTAAATCCTCTTTAACCCTCTTAGGATGAAGCTCTCCAGATTTTATACCATCTCTTAATGTTTCAATCTCTTCAATAGTTTTTGAGCTTAAAAGCTCATAGTATCTCCACATAAGATCATCACTAATGCTCAAAATTTTACCAAACATATCGTGTGGAGTATCTGTTACACCTATGTAATTACCAAGAGATTTGCTCATTTTATTTACACCATCTAATCCCTCTAAAAGTGGCATCATAATTACTGCTTGTTCTTTGCCTACATTATATACTCTTTGAAGGTGTCTTCCCATGAGTAGATTGAACTTTTGATCTGTTCCTCCCATTTCTATATCACACTTCATAGCGACACTATCGTAACCTTGAAGAAGTGGGTATAAGAACTCACTTATGGAGATTGGAGTTTGAGATTTATACCTCTTTTCAAAATCCTCTCTCTCAAGCATTCTTGCAACATTAAAAGTTGTTGTAAGCTCAATTATACCACTAGCACCCAATGCTTCAAGCCACTTAGAGTTAAACATCACCTCTGTTTTGCTCTCATCTAAAACTTTAAAAACCTGCTCTTTGTAACTTTTTGCATTTTGTAAAACTGTATCTCTATCTAACTTCTTTCTTGTCTCATTTTTACCAGTTGGATCACCAATCATACCTGTAAAATCACCAATTAAAAATTGAACTATTGCTCCATACTTTTGTAAAATAGCCATCTTTTGTAGTAAAACTGTATGTCCAAAGTGTAAATCTGGTGCAGTTGGATCAAATCCAGCTTTAACATAAAAGTTTTTTCCACTCTCAAAGTACTCTTTTACCAACTTCTTCACTCTTTCAAAGTCTATAATTTCAGCAACCCCGCGTCTAATTTCATTTAGTGCAACTTCTACCATATCTCTCTTTCCTAACTATTTGTATGCATCATTGACCGATACAAATTCTATAATTTTGTATTTTGTTTTTAACCTTTTTTTTACCATATCAACATTCTTATCTGGTAACTCTAAAATCATTTCAAAAAAGTCGGCATGACCCTCTTCAGACTTTCCAAGCTCAATAGTAACAAGATTTATCTGCATTTTAGCCAAATATTGTAAAAATGATGCTAAAGAGCCTCTTTTATTTTCCAAACTAACTATAAGCTTATATCTATCTGGTGCTTCTCTAGTCCATTTGACAAAAACCATTTGCTCTTTTTGCTCCATCAGCAAAGCTGCTCTTTTACAAAACTTATGATGAACCGTAACACTATTGCCCTTTTTAAATCCTAAAATTGCATCACCTCTTTTAGGGTGACAGCAATAATCAAACAAGACATTAGATACATTCTGATTTGAATAAATTACAATATTTTCAAACTTCTGTTTTTTAATGTTGTATCTATCTATCTTTAAAAGAGGAAAAATTAACTTATCACTTCTAGGATACTTTTTAAGAGCATTTACTACATCTTTAAAATAAACTGAGTCTGTAGCAATTTTATATACTTTTTCCTGAAGATTCTCTTTTTCTAACCAAACTTTTATCTTTTTTTCTCTTACATTAAAAACTGAAACAAGCAAATCAATTGCTACTTTATTATCTATCTCTTTTATCTTTGCTTTACAGTGAGAAGCTATAGCATTTCTTGCTTTACCAGTTTTTACGCTATTTACCCAACTACATCTAAAGTGGGGCTCTTTTGAAGTTACTATTCTGACAATATCGCCATTTTTAAGCTCTGTCAAAAACGGAGTTTTTTGTTTATTTACATATGCCTCTTTTGCATATGTTCCAACTTCTGTATGCACAGCATAAGCAAAATCTAAAACTGTTGCTCCTCTTGGGAGAGTATATATATCTCCTTTTGGAGAAAAAACTGCTATGTCTTCACTATATAAATTATCTTTTGCAATTTCATAAAATTCTTCAATATTTTCTGCTGTATCATCCTGCGTTTTAAAATCATTCAACCACTCTAAATTTGGATTTAAGCCAACACTCTTATACTTCCAGTGAGCTGCAACTCCAAACTCAGCAGTTTTGTGCATATCTACTGTCCTTATTTGAGACTCTATGATAGATTTATCATCAAAAACTGTTGTATGTAGTGTCTGGTAGCCATTCTCCTTTGGTATAGCAATGTAGTCTTTAAATCGAGAGATGAGAGGATTAAAATTTAGATGTACTATTCCTAGTGCCACATAGCAATCTAGTGGATTGTTTACTATAATTCTAATTGCTAACATATCTAAAATTTCTTCTATAGATACGCCTTTTCTTTGCATCTTTAGGTATATTGAGTAGTAGTGCTTAACTCTTCTTTCAATACTAAAATCATTTTCATTAAATCCATTTTTAAGCATAAGAGACTTTATCTTAGATGTAAAATGGTTTAATCTTAATTGCAACTGCTGTTGATGTTTATTTATATAATTATCTATCTTTTTATACTCATTTGGTAATACATACTTAAAGCTCAAATCTTCTAAAAAATTTTTTATAGAGGCTATACCTAAACGATGTGCT
>JALSLU010000168.1 GCA_026988125.1 Sulfurospirillum sp. | reverse complement strand
CATACATGCACGATGGAAGATTTGACAGACTAGAAGATGCAGTAGAGTTTATGATGAGTTTTCAGCTAGGAGAGGGCACGAGTGAAGAGGAGGTAAGGCTGATTGTAGAGTTTTTAAAATCACTAAATGGAGAAGTTTATGATTTTGAAACAAATTAGTGGTTTAAATCTGTTTAAATCCATTGTAGCACTGACTGCTTTTGTGTTTCTGTTTTTTTACTATTTTTTATACCAATCAAATGTGCAAAATGAAAAAAATCAATTTATTAGTAAAAAACTATATGAACTAAAAGTGCTAAACTATAAACTTGATTCATTCGCTCTTCATCAAAGAAGTTTGTCCAATTATGATTTGATTCAAAAAGATATTGAAAAATTTTATAAAAATTTAGAATTTTTTGAAAAAAGTGACTTTTACAGTGAGTATGGGGGGGAGTTTCAAAAGGTTTACGAAAAGATAAAAGATGCTTTTTATACAAAAGAGAAGATTATTCAAAAGTATAAAATGTATAAATCTACAATGCTTTTTTCTCTCGAAAATATCATTAGTACCGATAGAAAACTAAAGCTTGGATGGTTAAGACATTCTAAAAATAAGCAGATTGTATTTGCAAATATAAACAAAGTTGTATCTAATCTTTTTAGAACATATTTGGGTTTTAGTGATGATTCAAATGTGTTTTCTCACTCGCTTGTCGAGTTAGTCAAGATAAATAGAGAGTTAAATTCCATAGGTTTAGAAGCATTTATAGATAAAGCAAAACAGTTAAAGGGTATGCTAAATTATACAAATGAGATTTTAAAAGAGTATGAAAAGATAGAATTGGCTGAAGATATTGAGCAGTTTGGAAAGCTTTTTGAGAAAAAAATAGAAAGCATCAAGACAAAACAGAGCGTAGTTTTAAATTTAATTTTTATATTTATTTCACTTATGCTTTTTGTTATATCTTTTGGGTACTTTAAAAATCAAAGACTTAAAGAGGAGCTTCTATCTTTTAGGTATGCGGTTGAAAATAGTGATGATTCAGTAGTTGTAACAGATAAAGAGAGAAGGATTATCTATGTTAATGAAGCATTTTGTAAAAATACAGGCTATACTAAAGAGGAAGCACTAAGGCAAAACCCTAGGATTTTACAATCTGGTCGACTACCAAAAGAGTTTTATCAAGAGATGAATGAGATCTTAGATAGAGGCGAGAGATGGTCTGGAGAGTTTATTAATAAAGATAAATTTGGCAATATTTTTTACGAAAAGGCTTCCATAACACCTATGTTTTTAAGCGGTGAGCTAAAAGGTTACTTGGCTATAAAACTTAATATTACTGATTATGTTAAACAAAAAAGAGAGGTAGAGTTTTTAGCCTATCACGATAGTTTAACAAAACTTTCAAATAGAGTTCAATTAAAAATAGATTTACAAAATTTTATAAATGAATCTAAAGATTCAAATCTAAACTTTGATTTACTCTTTTTAGATTTAGATGGGTTTAAGTATGTAAATGACACTTTGGGACACAATGTGGGGGATCTTCTTTTAAAAAAGGTAGCTTTTAGACTAAATAGATTTGCAAATCAAAATACTTTTGTCTATAGAACTGGTGGAGATGAGTTTGCTATAGTATCTCTATATAAAACTAGCATCTCTCCTAGTGCTAAGTTAGCAATAAAGATTATAGATGCCATAAATAGACCAACTATAACTAACAAGCATAGATTAAAAGTTGGAGTTAGTATAGGTATAGCAAAGTATGATAAAAAAAATGATGATATTTTGAATCTTTTAAAACATGCGGATATTGCAATGTATGAAGCAAAAATGAAAGGTAAAAATAGATTTAAATTTTATACAAAAGCAATCTTTAGAAATCTACACAGAAAGATGCAGATAGAAGCACTGCTTCCAAGAGCTATCAAAGATAAAGAGATGTATGTGGTTTATCAGCCAAAATATGATCTAAATAGTAAAAAGGTTATCTCTTATGAAGCCCTCTTAAGATGGCAATCAAAAGAGTTGGGCTTAGTTAGACCAGATCACTTCATACCTATAGCTGAATATATGAGTGTTATAAATGATATAGGATTGTTTGTATTGGAAAATGCTTGTAGAGACTTTGTAGAGTTGTTAAATGCAAATAGAGATTTAAAGTCTATATCGGTCAATCTATCTCCAGCACAATTGACAAATAGAAGCTTGATGGAAGAGTTTCATGAACTTGCAAAAAGGTACAATTTAAGTAGTGAAGCTATAAGTTTTGAGATAACAGAGACTAGTTTGATGAAAAATATAAAAAGATCATCTGAAATTCTAAATAATCTAAATGAGCTTGGATTTAAAGTAGAGTTAGATGACTTTGGAACAGGGTACTCCTCTATGAGTTATCTTAAAAATTTACCAGTCTCAAAGATAAAGATAGATAAAAGTTTTGTAGACAGTGTTACTAGTGATGAAAATGATGTAGCGATTGTAAGAGCTGTAGTTTCTATATCAAAAAGTTTTGGATTCAAAACAGTTGCAGAGGGGATTGAGTCTGTAGAGCAAGAGAGAGTTTTAAGAGATCTAGGGGTAGATTATGGACAAGGGTATTACTTTAGTAAACCAAAAAGGAAAGAGGAATTAGTTTGAAAAAAATTGTTTTAAAGTCTCCGCTTGATATGCATTTGCATTTGAGAGATAATGAGATGTTAGAGGTTGTTGCTCCACTTAGTGCTAAAAGTTTTGCTGGAGCGATCATAATGCCAAATTTGGTTCCACCTATAACTTCTATAAAAGATTTGATAGAGTACAAAGAGAGAATAACAAGTGCTGTAGGTAGTGAAAAATTTGAGCCATTAATGACACTCTTTTTCAAAAGTGATTATAATTATAACTTTTTAAAGGATGCAAAAAGATATATAAAGGCTATTAAGCTCTATCCTTCTGGGATAACTACAAACTCCGAAGATGGGGTTAGTAGTATGGATATGGAGGATTTAGGAGAAACTTTTGAAGCTATGAGTGAGCTTGAGATTCCACTTTGTGTGCATGGTGAGAGTGATGGTTTTGTTATGGATAGAGAGGCTGAATTTTGCTTAATTTATGAAAAGTTTGCCTCTAAATTTCCAAAATTGAAGATCATTATGGAGCATATAACTACAAAAAAGAGTGTTGAATTACTTAAAAAGTATGAAAACTTATATGCAACCATAACATTGCACCATCTATATATTACACTAGATGATGTAGCAGGAGGTATGTTAAATCCACATCTATTTTGCAAGCCGATTGCAAAAAGACCAGAAGATAAAGAGGCACTTTTGGAAGTTGCTTTAAGCGGAAATGAAAAGGTGATGTTTGGTAGTGATTCTGCTCCTCATCCTCAGTATCAAAAAGAGTGTTGTGGGTGTGCAGGGGTTTTTACTGCACCAATAGCACTACAAGCCCTAGTACAGCTTTTTGAAAAATATAATTCATTAGAAAATTTAGAAAAATTTATTAGCATTAATGCACAAAAAATATATGCATTTAAGCCAATTGAAAAAGATATAGTATTGGTAAAGAGAAATTTTTTAGTGCCAAGTAGCTATGGAGATGTTGTGCCAATGTTTGCAAATGAGGAGCTAGAGTGGGATATAGAGTACTAGTTTTAGAGGATAATGAGCTTCTTTTAGAAACTTATGAAGATTTTCTCTCTATAAAAGGGTGTGAGGTTACACTTGCAAAGAGTGTTAAAGAGGCTTTTGAAGAGGCGTACAAAGCAAAGTTTGATATATATTTACTTGATGTTAAACTACCAACTTCTAGTGGATTTGAATTTTTAAAAAACTTAAGGGATTCGGGTGACTTTACACCAGCAATCTTTATAACTTCATATGAGCAAAAAGAGAAGTTAAAAGAGGGGTTTGAGATAGGAGGAGATGACTATATTAAAAAACCATTTGATTTGGAAGAGTTATGGTTGAGAATTGAAGCTATAATGCATAGAGTTAAGGGATTAGAAAAAAAGCAGATTATAATAGATGAAAATTTTACTTTGGATTTAGAGAGAAAGAATCTTCTTAAAAATGGTAAAGAGGTTATAATTAATTTAAAAGATTTTGAGCTTTTGGAGCTTCTTTTGGAAAATCGCGGAAGAGTCGTAACAAAAGAGATGATAGAAAATAGGCTTTGGAGTTCTAAGGAAACTCCAGCTAGTGGAGCTATAAGAGTGTATGTAAATAATTTAAAAAAAGTTTTAGGAAAAGATAGAATTTCAAATATAAGGGGTATTGGTTATAGATTTGAAGATAACTAATAAAAAAACATTGACTTTTGCAACCGTGAGTGTACTCTTTTTATCTGTGGGTTTTGCATATAGTTTGAATTTTATAAAATATTTAGACACAGATATTTGGTTGATTTATGCTCTTTATGCATTGGATTTTTTGATATATTCTTTTTTGATATATACTAGTATTGGTTATTTTTTGGCTCCAATGTTTAAGACAAACTATATTTTAGAGCTTCTTTTAAAAGATACTCTGCATGAACTTAATATACCATTGAGTGTTATTAAAGCTAATTTGCAACTTTTAAGACTGCAAGAGACGGAGAGTGCAAAGATAAAGAGATTAGATAGAATAGGTTCAGCCTGTTTGGATTTGACTAGATTGTATAAAGATATGGATTACTATATAAAAAAAGAGGTTCTTTATGATCTCAAAGAAGAATTCAATATAGAAGAGGTTATTTTAAAAGTGGTAGATAAATTTAAATCTATGGATATTAAAGAGCAAATAATCTGCAATATAAAGCCACTAACTATACATACAGATAGGCATGGTTTTGAAAAAGCTCTTACAAATTTAGTTGATAATGCCATAAAATACAATAAAAACAGTAATAATATAGAGATTTTGCTTCAAGAGAAAAAACTTTTTGTCATAGATCAAGGAAGAGGGATGGATGATAGTGAAATCTTCAAGGTATTTAATAGGTATTATCAAGAAGATAGTTCAAAAAAAGGTTATGGCATAGGGCTAAGTATAGTGAAGTCTTATTGCGATGAAGAAAAAATAGAGGTAAAAATAGACTCTAAAAAAGACAAAGGCACAAAAATTATGCTAAACTTAGAAAATATTGTTGTGGAGTAAAAAGTGTCAAGTGAGCTTTTAAATGATAATTTAGTAGAGTATAAAGAGTTTATATTAGGCTATGAGAAAAAATTTGTAGAATATTTTGTAAGTTTGTATAGCAAAAATAGCTTCATAGAAGAAGAGAAAAATATAATCCATTTTGTAAAACTTCTATATAGAGATATTTTTTTCAATAATACTGAGCCAATTTTTTTAACAGATGAATCTTTTAGTAAATTTTTAAAGGATAAAGTGCTTTTGAAATATCTCTTAAACCAAACTCTGTTTTATATGTTAAATGATCTTGTTTGTAAGAAAAATTCTATAAATATAAAAATTTTTTTGCAATTCATAACAAATTATCTAAATATATTTGAAGAAAAACTAAGTAGTAAAAAAGTACAATTTACTAGAAAAATAAACTTTGGTGAAACTTTTGAGCTAAACAACTTAGATAATATTTTAAGTAAATTCAAAAAAATTCAAAAAAATGATGAAGTAGTTAATTTTTTTAATCTTTATAAGGGTATCCCCATAGTAAGTAGTGGCAAAGTCTTAAAAGTAGAAGATAGTACAGTAGCTTTTTTGATTGAGCCACTACAAGAAGTTGCTATGAGATATGAGCAAAGAGCTTATATATTAAAAGATGCAAACTTTGATAGATTTGTAAAAGCCGATATAAAAGAGATTGAATTTTCAAAAAAAATGGTTATTTTGGAAAACTTTTCTTATCTTTTAAATATGCCAGCAATGGATAGAAAGTATGTAAGAGTCTATCCAGATATATCTGCAAGTGTTAAACTATTTTATAAAAATGATTTGATAACGGATGGAAAACTTTATGACTTATCTCTTAGCGGATTAGGTGTAATTAGTAGTGAAAATAATGGAATTTTTGCAGGTGCAAGCGTTGAGGTATCTTTTGAGTTGCCTTTAAATGATAAAAACTATGAAAGTGTTAATGTGCATGCGGAAGTGGTGCATATTGTAGAGTATAAAGATGCTTATAAATACTGCATGAGGATATATCCTAGCGAAGAAGAACTTAAAAAAATAAAAAAGTATGTAGAACAAAGGAAAAAAGAGACCTTAAAGGAAATTAGAGAAGAGTTTTACAATTTAGAGTAGCAGTATGATTTACATACCACCACTAGAGGACATTCTTTTCTCAAGTCTTTTGCCAATGTAAGCTAAAAGTGCAGTTATGCTAAAGTACATTCCAGCTACTATGATCCAAGTTTCAAATGGTGAGAAAGTATTGGCGACAATTTCCCTTCCAACCTTTGTCAAATCTGTAATCGATATAACTGATACCAGTGATGAATCTTTTACAAGTGCAATCATTTCACCAACTAGTGTTGGAAGTGCTCTTTTTAAAGCTTGAGGCATAATTATATAGGTCATTGTCTGAAAATAGTTCATACCAAGAGATTTAGCAGCTTCATACTGTCCTTTATCTATGGATTGAATTGCTCCTCTTAAAACTTCAGCAATATAAGCACCAAAAAATATACCCAATGATAGTGCCCCCGCTAAAAATCTCTCTAAATCAAATATGGTAGCAACTATAAAGTAAAATATAAAAATTTGTACTAAAAGTGGTGTTCCTCTTATAACTGTTATATATACTGTTGCAATATCCTTTAAAAATTGAAAACTTGAAATCCTCATAAAAGCTAGCAGTATGCCAATGGCAAATGCAAGTATGGCTGAAAGTCCAGAGATTTTTAGAGTAACCATAAGACCATTTAAGAGTGGTCCCATTTTCCAAACATTTTTTGTTGCTATAGGATCATACTCATACACCTCATCGCCATCTTGTGCAACTAGTTTATAACCATCTGGAATTTCTATCTCTTTAGTCTCTTCATTGCCTTTTAGCAATACTTTTTTACTTGAGATGATCTCAATTGTTCCATCAAGTGGAGATTCTACAGCTTCAGTTTTTTCATAAGCAAAATATTTTGGAACACTTGTCCATTTCCAAATGTAGTTCATATTTGAAGCAGCTATATATAAAAAATAACCTATAACTACATAAAATAGGGCGGCCACAATGTGGCCGAAAGTTTTATTTTGTAAAAGCGATTGCTTTGTTTTTGCCATATACTACATAACCTTTTTCTGCCAAGCGTCTCTCTCAAACCACTTGTTGTAAATTTTATCATAAACTCCATCGTGCTTGATTTGGTTTAAAAAGTTATTTAGCCAGTTAAGAAAGTCTGGATCGCCCTTTCTAACAGCCCAGCCAAGTGGTTCATAAGTTAAATCTTCATCTAAATGAATAATTTTTCCAGTAGCCTTTTTTTGAGCATAAAAGATTGCGTTGTATGGTTTATCATAAACTAAAGCATCGGCATTGCCATTTAAAACCTCTTGAGCAGCATCTGCTTCAGTTTCAAAAGTTCTTATTTTTGCTTTTTTAAACATTTTTCTTGCAGCAATCTCTCCTGTAACTCCAAGTTTAGTTACAATTGTGTACTGAGGTTTATCTAGCTCTTTCCAGCTTTTTATACCCTTGTGTTTAGAATTAACCAAAAGAGTTTGACCAACACTTATGTATGGATTTGCAAAGTTTATCTTTAAATTTCTCTCTTGAGTGATCGTCATACCACTCATAAGTATGTCAAACTTTCCTGTTAAAAGACCAGCTATAATTCCATCCCAAGCGGTAGGAACAAGCTCAAGCTTAACTCCCATAGCCTTTGCCATAGCTTTTGCTATATCCACATCGAAGCCTATGATATTTCCCTTTTTATCTTTCATCTCAAAAGGCATATAGCCCGGCTCCATTCCTACTCTCAATACACCCTTTTGCAACACTTGGTTAAGTGTCGATTTTTGCCATAAGTTGATATCATCAGCCATAGCATTTAGTCCAAGCACTAGCATTAGTGCGACAAGAATTTTCTTCATTCTCTCTCCTTTGTGTGATTTTTTATATACATCCTCTAATGAGTTAGTACCTCTTGTAAAAACTTTCTAGCTCTATCTGTTTTTGGATTGGTAAAGAAGTCTTGAGGATTATTTTGCTCTAAAATCTGCCCCTCATCCATAAAGACAACTCTATTGCTTACCTCTCGTGCAAATCCCATCTCATGAGTTACGCAAACTATAGTGTAATTTTCTTTTGCCAAATCTCTCATAACATCCAAAACTCCGCCTATCATCTCTGGATCAAGCGCACTCGTTGGTTCATCAAAGAGTATGACTTTTGGCTTCATAGCTAAAGTCCTAGCAATGGCCACTCTTTGTTTTTGACCACCGCTAAGCTCATTTGGATAGCCCTCTGCTTTGTGTACCAAACCAACTTTTTCTAAGAGTTTTAACGATATTTCATTTGCATCATGTTTTGAAACCCCTTTAACTTTTACCTGAGCAATAGTGATATTTTCTAAAATTGTTAAGTGAGGAAATAGATTGAAGTGTTGAAATAGCATACCGGTTTCAGCTCTAAGTTTATTTACATTGACCGATTTGTCATACAGATTTTTTCCATCAACATAAATCTCTCCACTATCTATCTCTTCTAGCCTATTTATGCATCTAATTAGCGTAGATTTTCCACTTCCACTTGGACCACAAACTACAACTATCTCACCCTCTTTTACATCAAAATTTATGTTTTTAAGTACATGAAAATCTCCATAGTACTTATTTACATTTTGCATACTTACCATTGGTCTTTGCATAAAACTCTCTTTTTTTTAATCCAAATTTATACAACCGAATCTCAATAAATACCATAAAAATTTTTATGATGAGCGTCGATTTTGTAAACTCCATTGCGCAAATCAATACTGTCTGCAATTTTATCAACTTATAATAAAATAGAGATAAAATTTGTAATCATTTTGTAACTTTTCTGAAATATACACATAAAATGTGTATATGCATTCAATTTGATAAAAAATTGTTATATGCTAAAATACACCTTTTAAAAAGGAAACAATGATGATAAAATCAAAACTAAAAGAGTTTGGTGCAGACTTTTCTCTTCTTCTTGTAGCAATTGCATGGGGAGGAACCTTTTTTATAGTTCAAGATGCTATTGAGCAGACCCCTGTTTATCTGTTTTTATTTTGGAGATTTTCGATTGCTGCACTTCTTATGGCAATGATCTCTTTTAAAGAGTTTAAAAAGTTGGATTATGAGACGCTAAAGGCTGGTTTAATTTTGGGGCTGTTTATGTTTTTTGGGTATGCTTTTCAAACTTTTGGACTTAAGTTTACCTACTCCTCTACAGTTGGATTTATAACCGGGTTAAATGTTGTTATGGTTCCATTTTTAACACTTTTGATTTTTAAAATTCCATCTTCTATATACTCCATATTTGGAGCAAGTTGTGCGAGTGTTGGGCTTTACTTTTTGGCTAGTGGGGAGGTTGGTTTTGGCAAGGGCGAATTTTATGCTTTGGTGTGTGCTTTGATGTTTGCTCTTCATATTGTTTTTACAGGAAGCTACTCTAAAAAATACAGTGCTTTTTTGTTAGTGACTATTCAGTTAGCTGTAGTTGGAGTTTTAAGTGGTTTGGGAGCTATAATTTTTGATGGAGAGATTATGCCAAAAAGTTTTGACGGGGTATTTTTAGATGCACTTATTTTAACTATAATCTTTGCAACAATCTTTGCGTTTTTTATCCAGACAACTATGCAAAAGTTCACAACCCCCACAAAGACAGCTATAATTTTTACTATGGAGCCAGTAGCAGCTGGGTTTTTTGGCTACTACTATGCAGGTGAAACTTTTTCAACTCCTCAACTGCTAGGAGCATCTCTGATAATCTTTGGAATGCTAGTAGCAGAACTAGGAAGCTACTTAAAAAAGAGGCAAAATGAGATTGGTTAGTTTTTTAAGTAGCTTGATTCTACTTTTTGTTTTTGGTGGCTGTGCTATTAAGCAACCATATAGCGTCTCAAAGCCCTACCATGTAGTCATAAAAAACAGAGATTTAGCCCTAAGCGATACAGGATTTATAAAAAAAGATTCATCTAGGCTAAATTTGCAACTATTTAGCGCAGGAAGTCCCTTGCTAGATTTAATTGTCTATAAAGATAGAGTTTGTAGAGATTTACTATGTATGAATAAATTAGCTTTTAATAAAAAGTTTTTTGGCTATAAGCATTATGAGAGTTTTGTGGATGATTTGTTTAACTTTTTGCCACTTTATGAAAAGAAAAATATAAAAAAAACCAAAAATGGCTTTACTCAAAAGTTAGTATCAGATTATTATGATATATTTTATAAAATAAAAGATGGATCTCTATATTTTAAAGATAGAAAAAATAGAGTTTTGATTAAAATAAAGGAACTTAAATGAAGTTTATAGGAGCACATGTAAGTGCGAGTGGAGGAGTTTTTAATGCTCCTAAAAATGCCAAAAAGATTGGCGCTAGAGCTTTTGCTCTTTTTGTTAAAAATCAAAGACAGTGGAGTGCTAAACCTTTGGATGATGAAACCATAAAAAAGTTCAAAGATGCACTTGAGGAGTGTGAGATTGCACCAAAACACATTCTCCCACACGATAGCTACCTTATAAATTTGGGTCATCCAGATACTGCCAAGAGAGAAAAATCTTTCAATGCATTTGTGGATGAGCTAAAAAGGTGTGAGCTTTTAGGGTTAGATAAGCTAAACTTTCATCCAGGAAGTCACCTAAAAGAGATAAGTGAAGAGCAGTGTTTGGAGCTTATAAGTAACTCTATGAATGAGGCACTAAAAGTAACCAATGGCGTAAAGCTAGTCATAGAAAACACAGCAGGCCAAGGAAGTAATCTTGGCTATAAGTTTGAGCATTTGGCATACCTTATTGAAAACTCCATAGATAAAGATAGAGTTGGAGTCTGTATAGATACATGTCATCTTTTTGTCTCAGGATATGATATTCGCACAAAAGAGGCTTATGACAAGACTATGCAGGAGTTTGAAGAGAAGATTGGTTTTGAGTACCTTTTGGGGATGCACCTTAATGATTCTAAGCCAGAACTTGGAAGCAAAAAAGATAGACATGAGTGCATTGGAGAGGGAAAGATTGGACTAGAGGCTTTTAGGTATATAATGAATGATGAGAGGATTGATGATATACCAATGGTTTTAGAAACAATAGATGACACTATATGGGATCAAGAGATTGAGCTTTTGTATAGTTTGGTTGAAAAATAATAATATTTAAGGAGTTTTTATGAGAAAAAGTTTAAAAGTAGTGGCGCTTTTAGGACTTGGTGCTATAACGCTTAATGCGAGTGGATATAGGATTCCAGAGCAATCATTAAATAGTACAGCTCTTGGTGGAGCATATGTTGCAAATGCAAATGGAGCAGATGCGAGTTACTACAATCCTGCAAATATGGTTTGGAGCGATAGCAAATCTAGTGAGCTTGAATCTTCACTAACTTATATAAACCTTCCAAAGGTGAAGTATGGTGATCTAAGAGGGGTGCCATATAGTGCAGAGTCTAAAGAGGAGCACTTTTTTGTACCTACTTTTCACTATGTATCACCTGCGGTAGATAATTGGAGATTTGGTCTATCTATTGTAGCTCCTGGTGGATTATCTAAAAGATGGACAAATGCATATCAGATGCTAAAATCTAAAGAGTTTACGCTTGAAGTTGTGGAGTTGAACCCAACTGCAGCCTACAAAATAAATGATAAATTGGCTTTGGGTTTTGGTTTGAGAGGAGTTTATAGTAAAGGGGTTATAAAGTTTGAAGATTTATCTGGAATTAGTGGAAGTGCTTATAAAAATGAAATGGAAGCCGACTCTATAGACTTTGGATACAACTTGGCCATAAGCTACAAAGCTACTGAAAATTTCACACTAGCTTCAACCTACCGCTCAAAAGTTAATTTGACAGTTGATGGAGATGCAACAGGCTGGTTAGGTCACCCAACGCTAGGATATAATTTTAATACTGGAGCAAAAACGAGCGTTCCTCTTCCTGCGGTTTTAACTTTGGCAGCAGCTTATACTTTCAATAAAACTACAGTAGAGTTTGTGTTAGATAGAACTTATTGGTCAAGCTATAAAAATTTTGATTTTGATTTTGATGATGCTATGGTCGAAGGAGCTTTTGGGAGTGCAAAGCCAAAAGATTGGAAAGATGTTAATGCTTACAGAGTAGGTGTAACTCACCAATATAGTGATAAATTAAAATTTATGGGTGCTTTTGCCATAGATAAAACTCCTGTGCCAGATGCAACACTTGGTTTTGAGCTTCCAGATAGCGATGCTTACATATACTCCGCAGGTCTGGAGTATAAGTTAAATTCAAAAATGAAGATAGGTCTTGCTTATCTGTATAGCGATAAAAAGAGTAGAAGTGTAAACAATGGATATGTAGCAGGTGAGTTTACAGATTCCTCAGCACATCTTTTAACTGCATCATTAAAATACAGGTTCTAAAATGGCTATAGAGTATAGGTATCAAAACTTTTATGAGGCTATAGAATACAATGCTAAAAGTAGTCCCAAAAAACCAATAATTTTTATTGAAGATAGAAAGGTTGACAATCTTAGATTTAAGCAGAAGATTGATACTTTTGCAAGATTTTTGGAGTTTAGCGGGATTAAAGCTGGAGATAGGGTTGCTATTGTGGTTGGAAATTCAGAAGAGTTTATGATTTCTCTCTTTGCTATAACGAAGATTGGGGCTATTGCAGTTCCAATCAATACATTTTTAAAAAAAGAGGAGTTTGAGTATATTTTAAATGACTGCGAAGCAAAGATTCTTATATCCTCTCCCAATTTTTCTGAAGAGACTAAAAACTTAATCTTTTCAACTAAGGTTGAGAAAATTGTTTGGACCGAAGCATATGATGCATTGGATGAAAAGAATTATAGTTTTGTTGAAATTGTAGGTAGTATTGAGACTCATGAGCAGATCTCAAATCCTCCTAAGTTAGAAGATATAGCATGTATTGTATATACTTCTGGTACTACAGGACAACCAAAAGGAGCGATGTTAAGCTATAAAAATATATTTTCAAATGTTTGGAGTGGTTCAGAAGCCTTTAAAATAAGCCAGAAAGATAGATTTTTGGTATTTTTACCAATGTTTCACTCATTTACACTCTCCATTATGGTTATATTGCCAGTTATGGTAAATAGTTCAGTTATTATTGTAAAGTCTGTTTTCCCATTTGCCAATGTATTAAAACAGGCTTTACTTAAGAGAGCTACTATATTTTTAGGTGTTCCAACGCTATATAACTCTCTTATAAAAGCAAAAATTCCCTGGTATTTTATGTGGTTTAATAAAATAAGAGTCTTTATAAGCGGTTCAGCACCTCTTAGCGAAGCTTCCTTGGTAGAATTTTCTAAAAAGTTTAAAAATGCCGTTTTGACTGAAGGTTATGGTTTGAGCGAATGTTCACCGGCTGTTGCAGTTAATAGGTTAGATAAGCAAAAACCACTCTCAGTTGGTCTTCCTCTTGGTGATTATGAGATTAAGATAGTAGATGATGAGATGATAGAGTTGCCCGTAGGAGAAGTTGGTGAAATAATTGTCAAGGGTGATTGTGTTATGAAAGGCTATCTAAATAGACCAGAAACTACGCAAGAGACAATTATAAATGGTTGGCTACTTACAGGAGATTTGGGTAAGCTTGATGAGGATGGCTTTTTGTATATTGTAGATAGAAAAAAAGATTTAATTATTTCAAAGGGTATCAATATATATCCAAGAGAGATTGAAGAGGTGATTGCCAAGTATGATGGAGTTGCAAGTGTAGCAGTTATTGGTAGGGCAAAGGCTTCAAAAGATGAAGAGCCAATAGCCTTTGTTGAAACAAAAGAGGATTGTGAAATTGGTGAACTTGAACTAAAAAAATATTTGAAAAAGCATTTAGCAGATTTTAAAGTTCCAAAGCAGATCTATTTTGTTGAAGAGTTACCTAAGAATGCTACAGGAAAAGTTCTAAAAAGAGTTCTTAAAGAACAAATTGCAAAAGAAAATTTTTAAGACAAGAAGTAATTTCTTGTCTTATGGGCACCTAGGCAGAATTACTGCGTCAGTAGTTTCATAGTAGAATAACTACAATTTTGCTATACTTCCTTGTATTAGAGTATAACTTTTATCACATAGGTATGCTTATAGTGCGTAAGGTTAGTTAAAAATTAAAATTCTGAGGTATTAGGTTGCGTTATTTAATAGATTTTGTAGAAACTAAAAACATAAAAGAGTCTAAACTTTTTGATCATTTAAAATGTTGTGAGCAAGAGGCTAAAATTCTTCAAAATATGACCATAAAATATCTTGAGGGCACTTTAGAGGTAGTAGTGTTGGAGATTTTAACTTCAATTTTTGGCAATAAAGATTATGCTCACATAAAAAATTTAAATTTCATAAAGAATTTATTGGATCAAGGCTGGATTACTCATGGTACATTTGCAAATATAAAAGCTAGTGATGTTTTGAACTTGGAGCTTTTAAACTCAACAATAGCACTTAGTAGCCCATTTTTGAAGCTTTTAGAAGAGGGTTCATTAGATATTGAGCTACCTGAGACTACCCCATATACTGATCACTTGGAGTATCTGAAGGATCAGTTTTTGAGGATAGATATGTACCAGAAATTGAGTTTAAGTAAACAAAACTTAGCAGGAGACTCGGTCAATATCTCTAGATTAAAAGCTAAACTTCAACTTTTAGAATCAAGGATTGCTGCAAGGTTAGATTCAAGTAAAACAGACATAATTGTTGAAAAAATTTTTGAAGAGCATGAATTAAGTCAAAAGGAGCAAATTATTTTTTTAGCTCTTTTGAAAGAGGAGTATGCAGGGGAGTTTGAAAGCTTAAGAGATATGAATACTCTAATAGGACTAATAAGCTCCGATGATTATGAAAAAATTCAGAATAGATCTTTATTAGAAGAGGGCTCTAAGCTTATAGAGGAGGAGATTATAGATTATGACGAGATGCTAAATGGCTTTGGTGGAGTAAGTAGAAGCTTCTTTATAAGTGAAGAGATCCTACAAAAGATAATGCATCCAAATAAAGATAAAAAAGTTAAAAAGATAAAGCTAGATATGTTAGTTAAGGAGCAAGAACTTTTTGAGCTTATTGAGCCAAAAACAACACTTGATGATGTTGTTTTAGCACCAAAGACAAGGGAGCTTTTAAATAGTCTTTTAAAACAAACCGATAGAAAGGTTATGAAACTTTTAAGAGAGTGGGGAGTTAAAGAGAGAAGAGGTGGAATTGATGCTAAGATAATCTTCTATGGACCACCAGGAACGGGAAAGACTATGAGTGCTCTATCTTTGGCAAAATCAATGAAAAAGAGAGTTTTGAGCTTTGACTGCTCTAAAATTTTATCTAAGTATGTTGGCGAAAGCGAACAAAATGTAAGAAAAATTTTTGATACTTTTAAGGAGCTTAGTCAAAAAACAAAGAGTGAACCCGTTTTACTACTAAATGAAGCAGATCAATTTTTAAGCTCCAGATTGGCTCATAGTAGCTCAAGTGGTGACAAGATGCACAATCAGATGCAAAATATATTTTTAGAACAGATTGAGAGATTTAATGGAGTTTTGATAGCTACAACAAATATGCTAGATTCTATAGATCCAGCTTTTTCAAGGAGGTTTGATTTTAAAATAAAATTTGAAAACCCAAATTTTGAGCAGAGGGTCGAGCTTTGGCAGAGACTGCTTCCAGAGAGTGCAGTATATGAAGAGAATTTTTCCATAAAAAAACTTGCACAATACAAACTTAGTGGTGGCCAGATTAAATTGGTTTTAAAAAATTGTGCATTAAGGGTTGCTTTAAAAGAGGAGCCTATATTTTGTATGAGTGATTTTATTGCTGAGATTGAGAGAGAGAAATCTGGAATGTTTGGTGAAGAAAAATCTATGGGATTTGTAACGATCTAAAATAAAAAAGATAAAAAAAAATTAAAACATTATGAATTCAGACAAAATTCAGCATTTATTTGATTTGATAATGTTTAGGAACAATATTTACTAAGGACTTTGTATGACACAAATTTCACATATGGATTTTGCACACCCCTATTTTGGTGCTTTTTTTCTGTTGGTTTTTGGGTTTGTAGTATTTTTTGGAATTACTATCTTGGCAAGGGCTGTATCGAGAAAGATGGCAAGGCTAGATACAGAAAAACTCAAACTTACGATATATGAGTGTGGACCAGAGGTTTCGAAACAACCCAATAAGATATCAGCTCATTTTTATCTATTTGCACTTTTATTTATATTGTTTGATGTTGAAATTATATTTATGTTTCCTTGGGCTGTTAATTTTAAAGTTCTTGGTTGGTTTGGTTTTATAGAGATGATTTTGTTTATCTTGTTGTTGACAATCGGTTTTGTATATGCATGGAAAAAAGGAGCGCTTGAATGGCACAGCATAAAATAAATTATCTTAGTGAGGGAGGACTCCCAATAGCTCTAACGACGGTAGATAAGTTGGTTCAGTGGGGTAGAAGTAACTCCTTATGGCCTCTTACATATGGTTTGGCGTGTTGTGCTATTGAGATGATGGCAACAGGGGCTAGTAGGTATGACTTTGATAGATTTGGAACAATTTTCAGAGCAAGTCCTAGGCAGTCAGATGTTTTGATAATCGCAGGAACATTGACAAAAAAACATGCCCAATTTTTAAGAAGACTTTATGATCAAATGACAGAGCCAAAGTGGGTAATTAGTATGGGAAGTTGTGCAAATACAGGTGGAATGTTTAATACCTATGCTACGGTTCAAGGAGCAGATAGAATTATCCCTGTAGATATATACCTACCGGGTTGTGCTCCTAGACCAGAGACTCTTCAGTACGCACTAATGCTTTTACAAAAGCAGATAAGAAAAGAGAGTGCTTCAAGAAAATTAAAACCAAAGAGGTTGGTGTAATGAGAAGGTATGAAGATAGAAAAAATGTACAAGCAAAGGCATACTATAGTGACAGATTTTATAAAGCTCCTCACATACCAAGATTAGATTTTAAAGAGGATGAGGTCTTTGCTAATGATGTTGAGAGTATTGGGAGTAAGTTTGAGATAAAAAAAGCTTATATAGAATGTGAGCAATTGGTAGTTTATATTAAACCTCAAGATATAGTAGGAGTAATGAGACATTTGAAAGAGAGATTAAATTATAACTTTCTAAGTGAACTTAGTGCTATAGATTGGCTTGCAAAAAGTGGAGAGTTTGAAATTTTTTATCAAATGCTATCCACTAAAAAAAGAAAAAGGATGAGAGTTAAGTACTTTATAAAAGAGAAAGATGCAATTCCAAGTGTTATGGAAGTTTATAAGAGTGCGGATTGGGCTGAGAGAGAGATGTACGATATGTTTGGTATCAAAATATTAAATCATCACTATATGAAAAGACTTCTTATGCCAGATGATTGGCATGGTTATCCTCTTAGAAAAACATATCCTTTGCATGGTGATGAGGAGGCTCAGTGGTATGAGATAGATAGAATTTTTGGAAAAGAGTTTAGAGATGTCATAGGTCCAGAGCAGAGAGATAGTGCAAAAATTGTAAAAACTGATACGCATAACTTTTCAAGAATTGGGCATGAGGTTCCTTTTGGGGCACCTTATAGTGAAAAGCCAACTCAAAATGATTATCAGGAAGAAGAAGGCATACCTATAGTGAGAAAACTATCTAAAAAAGATTCAAAAATTTTAAAAGAGAGACCATAGAGATGCAAAAAGTAAATAGACTCAGACCATTTTATGAAAATTTAGTATTTGAGAGAGAAGATAATCGTATGATTGTCAATTTTGGTCCACAGCATCCAAGTGCTCACGGGCAGTTGCGTCTTATTTTGGAGTTAGATGGCGAGTTAGTTACAAAAGCTATCCCAGATATAGGTTATCTTCATAGAGGTTTAGAGAAGATGGCTGAAAACATGATCTACAATGAATTCATAACAGCAACAGATAGAATGGATTACATAGCCTCAACTTCAAACAACTATGGATTTGCACTTGCAGTTGAGAAGCTTTTAGATATAGAGGTTCCAAGAAGAGCAAAAGTTATAAGAATGATGCTTTTAGAGTTATCTAGGATTACTTCACATCTTTTTTGGCTTGCAACACACGCTTTAGATGTTGGTGCAATGACGGTCTTTCTTTATGCTTTTAGAGAAAGAGAGTATGCTATGGATCTGTTTGAGGAGTATTGTGGAGCAAGACTTACTCATAGTGCTATAAGGATTGGTGGTGTGCCTTTGGATTTGCCTAAAGGATGGCTCGAAGGTTTAGAAAAATTTATAGAGAATATGCCACAAAATATAGCTGACTATGAAGGATTGTTAGATCAAAATAGAATTTGGAAAATGAGACTTGAAGAGGTTGGAATCATAACTCCACAAATGGCTCAAGATTGGGGATGTAGTGGTCCAATGCTCAGAGGAAGTGGTGTAGCTTGGGATATAAGAAAAGAAGAACCATATGAGCTGTATGATGAGGTTGAGTTTGATGTACCAGTAACTGATGAGTGCGATAGTTATGGAAGGTATAAACTTCATATGCAAGAGATGAGAGAGTCACTTAAAATTTTAAAACAGTTAATTCCTATGTATAAAGATACACCGCCTGAGATAATGGCTCATGCACCAAAATATATCTCAGCACCAAAAGAGCAAATAATGACACAAAACTACTCTTTGATGCAGCACTTTGTTTTGGTAACCCAAGGAATGAGACCTCCTATTGGAGAGGTTTATGTAGCTACTGAATCACCTAAGGGAGAGTTGGGATTTTATATAAATTCACAGGGTGATCCATATCCATATAGGTTAAAACTTAGAGCACCTAGTTTTTGGCATACGAGCATACTTCAGGAGTTGCTAGTTGGTACATATTTAGCTGATGTTGTAACCATAATAGGAAATGCTAATATAGTTTTTGGTGAAATAGATCGCTAGGGAGATAGCAATATGAAACGATATGATTTAAGACATTTAAAAGATAATTTTTATGACAGGATGTTAGAGTTACTTGAAAAAGATTTAAATCCTGAAGAAGTTGGCATATTTTTATTTGAAATTGGTGATTTCTCTAGTGTACAAAAAAGTGCTGATATTATTAAAGAGGCGAGGCATGAGTTGATGAATTCACTAAAGTTCAATGAGGTAGATTGGACTATAGTGGTAAAAAGAAGAGGTAATTGATGCAAAGGGTAGTTTTTTCGACTTGGCAGGGTGAGTTGATAGACAATAGAAACAAACCAAAAGATGAGTGGAAGGAGAGTTCATATAAACTACCACTAACATATGAAGATGATTTGCCTAGTAGAGCGTTTATAGGATGGGATGGTGTAGCAATATTTGACGAGGACATAGATGTAGTAAGGTTGGCTTGTGAATATGCACTACAGTATCAAAAGTACTCTGAGGCATGCGGTCGCTGTACTCCTGGCAGATGGGGAGGAAAAGTTCTTTATGACTTGCTTGAGAAAATTTCTAGAGGCGAGGGCTTGGCTGAGGACATAGAGCAAATCAAAAAAATGTCACAAACCATGATAAGAACTTCCAAATGTGAAATAGGAAAAACTGTACCAAAACCTATTTTAGATTTGATTGAGTACTATAAAGATCAGTTCGATAGATGCATTTTAGAACAGTCAAAATCAAAAGAGTATGGTAAAGATAGCAGGTATATTTCTAAAGTAACTGCACCTTGTATAGATATGTGTCCTAGCAAGGTAGATATTCCTGCTTATATAGAGGCACTAAAGGATATGGACTTTGAAGCTTCACTTAGTGCAACAAGAGTTACAATGCCTTTGGCTCATACTTGTGGCAGAGTTTGTCCTAGCCCTTGTGAAGATGGATGTCGTCGTGCAAATCTAGATGAGCCAATATCAATAATGGAATTAAAAAGACTTGGTGCAGATTATGAGAGTGATCATAACTTATCTTGGATTCACCCTTACAAGCCAGAATTTCCTAGAAATGATGGTAAAAAAGTTGCTATTATTGGAGCAGGACCCGCGGGCTTAAGTGCGGCATACTACCTTGGACTAAAAGGGATCGCTGTAGATATTTTTGAGGAGTTGCCAGTTTTGGGTGGAGAAGTTGCTGTTGGTGTACCTCAATTTAGAATGCCAATTGAGAAGTACAATAAAGATATAGAGCTTGTAACCTCTTTACCAACCGTTACGGTTTATACAAATCATAGAGTGGATGCAAATAGATTAAAAGAGATTCATAAAGAGTATGATGCTACTCTTTTGGGTTTTGGAGCTAGACTTTCAAAAAAGGTTCGTGCTAAAAATGAGCGTACTGATATGGAGGGGTATTGGGGCGCTATTGAGATGCTTGATAAGGTAAATTTGTGGCATAAGTATCGTATAGGTAGTCCAGTTTCAAATGAGCTTAAAGATAAAACAGTGGTTTGTGTAGGGGGAGGATTTACCTCGCTTGATGTTGTGAGATGTGCCATAAGAGAGGGTGCAAAAAAGGTTATAATGCTCTATAGAAGAGATGAAAAAACTATAATTAGAAATACAACATATGAGGAGTATCATGAGGCAGTAGAAGAGGGGGTAGAGTTTATCTTTCACTCAGCTGTTGAGGAGATTATAGATGAAGATAACAAGCTTAAAAAGTTGATTGTAAATAGATTTGAGCTTGTGCCAGATCCAGACGGTGGAAAGCCTCAGCTAAAAAAGATTGAGGGAGCTAACTTTGAAATAGAGTGTGATTATCTCATTCCTGCAGTATCTCAAGCGCTTGATACTCAGATTTTGCCGGAGGAGTGGGAGATAGAGATGACATCTTGGAACTCGATCAAAACCAATGGAAGAGACTTTATGACTTCAAAAGAGGGACTTTTTGCTGCTGGTGATTGTGAGTATGGTCCTATGACAATAGTAAATGCAGTATATCAAGCAAAAAGGGCAGCTAGCGTCATAAGCAGATACATCTATACAGGTAAGTTAACTCTTAATGACGATGAAATAATGGAAGATCATTTAAGCAGGCTAAAGGTTTACAATAAGGATGAAAAGATAGTTGGTTGGATGGCTGGACTTCCAAGAATGGTAAGTCAAAAACTAGAGACCAACGAAAGGAAAACAAACAATTTAGAGGTTAATCTTGGATTTAGTGGTGAAGAGGCGATTGCTGAGGCGCAAAGATGTATGAGATGCTATTATATAGCAATGGTGGCAGTTTAAAATGAAAACAGTAAAAGTAACAATAGATGGAAAAGAGATTCAAACTAGCCTAGATAGAACAATTTTGCAAGTTGCTAGAGAGAATAATATATATATACCTACAATGTGCTATTTGACAAAAGTTGAGCCTATTGGTGCTTGTAGATTGTGTGTTGTTGAAGTTGAGGGTCTTGATGGGATGGTTTTATCTTGTCAAGAGAAGGTTGTTGATGGTGCCGTTATACAAACAAATTCCAAAGCTTTGCAAGAAGAGAGACAAAATATTATGAAACTCTATGCGCTTAATCACCCTTTGGAGTGTGGAGTATGTGTGAAGAGTGGAGAGTGTGACTTGCAAAACAAAACTTCGGAGTTTGAGGTTAATGAGCAAAGTTTTTCACTTAGGGATATAAAGCGTAAAGTAGAAAACTGGGGAGTGATTAGCTATGATTCCTCTTTGTGCATACTGTGTGAAAAATGTGTAAAAGTTTGTAATGAGATAGTAGGAAAGGGACAGTTAAAAGTAGAGCCGGGTGGTTATAAGGCTATAATTGTCAATACTAAATTAGAAGATAGTTGTATAGATTGTGGAGAGTGTATGGCAGTTTGTCCTGTAGGTGCACTTGCTGTAAATGATTTTAAATATACTACCAATCCTTGGGAATTAAAAAAGGTGCCATCTACTTGCACATTTTGTAGTAGTGGTTGTGAACTATCCTATGAAGTAAAACAGATAGGAATTGAAAATAGCAAAGAAAAGATATATAGAGTGACAAACAATTATGAATATAGCTCACTATGTGGGGCAGGGCGTTTTGGATTTGATTATGAAAATTTGGTTACAAAAAAAGATGAAGATGAGTTCTTAAATGCTATAGAGGCATTTAAGAAGGCTGAAGTTATAAAATTTTCATCTTTGATTACAAATGAGGAGGCGTTGCTTTTAAAGAAGATAGCAAAGAGAGTTGATGCAAAACTTGTTTGTAGTGATGCTTTTGGATTTAGTAAATTTTTAAGAGCTTTTAAAAAGGCTAGGGGGAAATCTCTTTGGAGTTCCACTCAAAAGAAGCTAAGCCAGAGTGATGCTATAGTTGTTTTTGGAAGCAGAATCAAAGATGATGCTCCTGTGGTAAAAAATCATATAGCAATGGCTACAAAAAGGAAAAAAGCCAAGGTTGTCTATATGCACCCTATAGAGGATTTTGCCATTTCAAACCTTGTAACAAAGTTTATAAAGTATGAGCCTGGTAGTGAAGAGGCAATGGCTTTGATGCTACTTCAAGTTTTTGCTAATAAAGAAGAAATGACACAAGATTTACAAGACTTTGTAGATGATATAGACATAGGGTTTTTAAGCGGAGAGTCTTCTATATCTGAAGAGGAGATAGATGAGCTAAAGGAAGAGTTTTGGAAGAAAAAAAGATTTACACTAGTTGTTGGTGCTGATGTTTTTAATCATCCGGAGGTAGAAAATATAGCAAAAATTTTAGCTGCTATTGAAAGATATACAGATTTTGAGCTTTTGGTTATTCCTCCAAATGGAAATAGCTTAGGCGTTAGCTTGATTTGTGATTTGGTAGAGAAACATGAGGGATTTAGTGTCGGTTATAATGCTCCAGCGGACTATGTTTTGAGTGCACTAGGAGATGGGGACTTGGGTATGCCAGCTCTAAATCAACAAGAGGGAACTTTTGTTACACTAGATAAAAGAGTAGTCCCTCTTAATGCTGGGTTAGAATATAAAGGTTTTATATTAAATGATATTGCTAATTCACTAGGTGTTGGCTCTACTCATACCATAGATTTTACAAAAGAGCTTCCGGTAGATAAAGGCTTCAGAAGTATAGAATTTGACTCTTTAGAAGTAAAATTTTCAGTAGATGGAGATGATTTAAGAGGGTATGAGCTAGAGACAATTTTGTGTGATTCACAAATAGAGTTGAGTGAGCCAGACGAATTGCCAAGTTATGATGGAACTGTTATATATATTGTAAATCCAGCAAGTAATCCAAATCCTTTTACAAATCGGGCGAAATTAACAAGTAGTGAAGCCAAATTAATTGGGACTAAGCAGTTTGCTAGTGCTGCAAAAATAAGTGATGGAGATGTAGTAGAATTTGAAGTTTGTGGAAATTATATCTCAAGGGTATTTAAAATTGATGATACTCTTAAGGGAACATTTGCACTAAATCCAACTTTTGATATGGGATTGAAAGCTTTTGATCTTCCAATATATAGATTTTCAAAAGTAAAAATAAAAAAGAGGGGATAAGCTAGTGAGTAACGATGTAGTTACAGTAGTGATTGATGGAGTTGTTTGTGAAGCTAAAGAGGGGGAGTATATCCTAAATGTAGCTAGAAGAAACAATATATTTATACCTGCAATATGCTATGTACCAAATTGCTCTGCTACTTTAGCTTGTAGACTATGCATAGTTGAAGCAGACGGCAAAAGGGTTTACTCTTGTAATGCTAAAGTTAAAGATGGTATGAATATATCTACAACTAGTGAAGATATATTGAAAGAGAGAAGAGCTATAATGGAGGTTTATGATTTAAATCATCCATTGGCTTGTGGAGTTTGTGATCAGAGTGGAGAGTGTGAGTTACAAAACTACACACTTGAAATGGAGGTTGATTCACAAAGATTCTCTATTAAAGATACTAATAGACCTACTAAAGAGTGGAATTTTATTCACTATGACTCATCCTTGTGTATAGTATGTGAAAAATGTGTTACCATATGTAAAGATATGATTGGAGAGGCAGCTTTAAAAACTATAAAACGAGGTGGTGAAACTGTAGATAAATCTTGGAAAGAGAAAGCACCAAAAGATGCGTATGCTATGTGGAATAAGCTACAAAAATTTGTAATAGGTACTGCAAGTGGAGATGAAGAGTTAAACTGTACTATGTGTGGAGAGTGCGTTGCAGTATGTCCTGTAGGAGCGCTTGTAAGTAAAGATTTTCAGTACAAATCAAATGCATGGGAGTTAAAGAAAATTCCTGCTGCAAATCCTCATAGTAGCGATTGCTCTTTAATCTACTACAATGTAAAACATAACTCTATTGAAGATACAAATCAAAAGATTTATAGAGTAACCAATGACTACCATTTTAGTCCAATTCATGGTGGGATTAGATATGGATATGATTTTGAAAATAGAGTTGAAAAAAGAGATAAAGAGGCATTTGATAAAGTAATTGAGAGTTTAAAAACCAGAGTTGATACCATAGTATTTGATAGTTTTATAACAAATGAAGAGGCTTTGATTTTACAAAAGTTAAAAGAGGAGTATGGATATAAACTCATAAATCCAGACGCGAAAGCATACAAAGATTTTATAGAAAATTTTAGTAAAACAAGTGGAGAGTCACTCTATAATGGAGATTTAAGTGAGATTCAAAAAAGCAATTTTATCATTAGTGTTGGAAGTTTTATAAAAAATGATAA
The DNA here is from genome assembly GCA_026988125.1 of Sulfurospirillum sp. Classification (GTDB taxonomy): domain Bacteria; phylum Campylobacterota; class Campylobacteria; order Campylobacterales; family Sulfurospirillaceae; genus Sulfurospirillum_A. Next base: position 6,504 of record JALSLU010000168.1, on the reverse strand, counting down.
TCCAAATTGCGGTTATGCATTTAATAATGCTTTAACAATGAATAAAGGGGCTGGAGTGTACTTTCATCCTATAAAAGATTTAGTTGTTGAAAAGTACTCTAAAAATATAATTACAATTACAAATAAAGTTGGTAGCGAAGAGGCTATTTTGTACCTAATACTTGATCTATTTGGGGAGAATTTACCTCAAAAATTAGACAACTACTTAAAAACCTTTCACTCTAAAATTAAAAAAAGTGTTGTAGAAGATGTAGAACAGAGTATTAAAGAGATAGTAAAAAAAGTTATTGTTGATGAACAAAGTGGTGAAGAAAAAGAGGTTGAAGAAGAGATTGAAAAGGTAGTGATCAAAAAAGTTGAAAAAGAGATTGAGGTAGATAGAAATGCTCTTTTAGAAATAGTTGGAATTGATGAAGCGTTTAATCAAAAGTTAGAAAAACTTCTTTTGAAAAAGGATAAATTTTCATTGATTGTTGGAGAAGATCTATATAGACATCCAAGAAGTACAAATTTAGCAAAACTTTTGGGGTTAATTCAAAAGCATACAAAATTTAGCGTAGTTATTGTTCCAAGTAAAACAAATACTTTAGGAGTCTCATTGATTTGTGATTTAGATGAAAAAGAGGGTAAGTTTTCACTAGGTTACAACTCAAAGGGAAATATAACAATTGGAGCAATTGGAGGTGAGGATTTAGCGATGCCCGCTCTAAATCAACAAGAGGGAACATTTACCTCAATCAACAAAAGAGTAGTTCCAACAAATGTGGCGCTCGAATTTGGTGGGTACTGCTTGAATGATATCGCAAATGAGCTTGGCTTAAAAGCGGAGCATACTATAGACTATACAAAAAAACTACCAATAGAGGCTGGGTTTAAAAGTGTAGAGTTTGATCTTTTACCAAATGAATTTAAGCCAAGTGGAGAAGAAAACAGAGGCTATATACTTCAAGTTTCTAAAAATATAAGCAGTGATGATGTTGAAGAGTTAGATACTGTTTTGGTACTAGATGAGGATATAGTTTACCTAGCAAACCCGGTTCATCAATTTAGCCCTTTTACAAACAAAGCACATCAGTTAAATCAAGCTGGAGCTTTGTATGTATCTAGTGAGTGGCTAAAAAAAAGAGGATTGAAAAATGGAGATTTGGTAAAGATTCAAAAGGGTGAAGATAGTTTAACTATAAAAGTTGAGTTAGATTGCATGATCTTAGGAGATATAGCATATCTTCCAACATTTGATACAAAATTAAACACAGAGAGTATCTTTCTTGATGGATATAGATACTCAAGTGTAAGTATAAAAGGTGTGTAATTATGGATGCGGCATTGATTATAGAGACGGTTATTAAAGCAGTTTTGGTTCTTGCAGTTGTTGCGGGTTTGGCAGGGTTTGCAACTTATGTAGAGAGAAAAATTTTAGCCTTTATGCAAAGAAGATTGGGGCCAATGAATGTTGGACCTCATGGAATTTTACAGCTCGCAGCTGACGGGATTAAGCTTTTTACAAAAGAGGATTTAGTGCCACAAAATGCAGTTGCGCCAATCTTTAAAATAGCTCCTGTAATTGCACCAGTTTGTGCGTTTACTGCTATGGCAGCAGTCCCATTTTTCCCTGAGTTTACAGTTTTCGGTTATAAAGTTACTCCGATAATTTCTGATATAAACATAGGCATATTATTTGTCTTGGGAGTTGCAAGTGCAGGGATGTATGCTCCTCTTTTAGCAGGTATGAGTAGCTCAAATAAGTGGGCTTTGATTGGAGCGGCTAGAACTGTTATAGCGCTTCTATCTTTTGAGGTAGTTTCAGGGCTTGCGCTTTTAGCACCAATTATGATGATAGGTTCACTCTCTTTGATAGATATAAATGACTATCAAGTAGGCGGAGTTGGCTCATGGCTTATATGGTCACAACCGGTTGCCTTTATTCTTTTTATGATTGCTGGATTTGCTGAAACGAATAGAACACCTTTTGACTTAATTGAGTATGAAGCAGAGATTATATCGGGATATGCAACTGATTATAGTGGAATGAGATGGGGACTCTTTTTTATTGGTGAGTATGCAAATATGATAACAGTTTCTCTTTTGGTTAGTCTAGTGTTTTTGGGGGGATATAATCCTTTATGGATAATTCCTGGTGGCATTATGATTTTATTGAAAGTTTCATTTTTTATATTTTTGTTTTTATGGGTTAGGGCGGCATGGCCACACATTAGACCAGATCAATTAATGTGGCTTTGTTGGAAAGTTTTGATGCCATTGGCACTAATAAATATACTAATTACTGGTATAGTACTAATTTAGGGGGAGGTAAATAATGAGTTTGGAACAGTTTAAAAGAAGAGATGCACTCCCTGGATATATCTTTTATGAGGCTGAAAAAAAGCCTCAAAATGGATGGGAAAGCTTTAAAAGAGTTCTTAAGCGTACCTTTAAGGGAGAGCTATTTGTGGGTCTTTGGATAGTATTTAGAGAGATGATTAAAAGAGGTAATTCTCATACACTTAGCTACCCTCAAGAAAAGCTTGCTATTGGACCAAGATATAGAGCTATACATAAACTTTTAAGACTTTTAGAGAGTGGAAATGAGAGATGTATTGGTTGTGGTTTATGTGAAAAAATTTGTATTGCAAAGTGTATTAGAATGGACACAAGGATTGATGAAAACTCAAGAAAAGAGGTTAGTCAATACACCATAAATTTTGGAAGATGTATCTTTTGTGGATTTTGTGCTGAGGTTTGTCCTGAGCTTGCTATTGTTCATAGTGGAGAGTATGAAAATGCTAGTGAGCAAAGAGCACACTATGCTCTAAAAGAGGATATGTTAACACCACTAGATGAGTTTAAGGCAAATAAGCAAAAAGAGTTTAAAGGTTTTGGTGCGTTGAGTGATAACGCTGATTCATTTGTTAAAAAAACACCATTAGCGTATTGAGGTTACTATGTTTGAATTAATTGCTTTTTATACATTTTCTATACTTACTATAGGTATGTTTTGTATTGTTGTATTTAGTAAAAATGCACTCTATGCTATGAGTGCACTTGCAGGAGGAATGATCTTTATATCAGGATTTTTCTTTCTTTTGGAAGCCGAGTTTTTAGGAGTTGTCCAAATTATCGTTTACTCTGGGGCTGTTATGGCACTTTATGCATTTGGTATGATGTTTTTTGATACTACTAGAGATGTGAAAGAAAATATAAATAATAAAAAAATTTTATATACCCTATCCATACTCTCAGCCATACTAATAGTTGTGATTTTATGTGCTCCAATTTTTTCAGCAAATATTGAAGCAATTTATCCAGCTAAATTGGAGGGTGTAGGTAATGTTCAAATGATTGGTTTGGTGCTTTTTACAAAATATCTTATTCCATTTGAGTTAGCCGCAGTTATGCTCTTGGTTGCAATGATTTCAGGTATTGTTTTGGTAAGTAAGAGGATGGATGCTAATTTAACTGAAGATGAGCAAGAACACATTGAAGGAGAGACCATATGATAACTTTGACACACTATTTAATTCTCTCAGGAATCCTCTTTAGCATAGGCTTAGTTGGTCTAATGAGAAGAAAAAATCTCTTAATGCTCTTTTTTTCAACAGAGATTTTACTCAATGCAGTTAACATAGGATTTGCTGCTGTTTCAAAATTTTATGGGGATTTAAGTGGACAAATTTTTGCATTTTTTATAATTGCAGTTGCAGCTAGTGAAGTTGCTGTTGGTCTTGGATTGCTTGTGCTTTGGTACAAAAAAACTGGCTCAATCAATTTAGATTCTCTTGCTATGATGAAAGGTTAGGTGTATGGAAAAGTATTTGTATATAGCACTTTTTGCTCCACTCGTTGGATCTCTTGTGGCGGCGCTTTTTGCTCAATCGGCAAAAAACTATTTTGTAGGAATTTTCACCTCTGTTTTGATATTTATCTCCTTTTTGAGTTCAATGCTTCTATTGGGTTATGTAGGTGAAGGAGTTGTAGTACATGTAAAGATGTTTGACTGGATAGGTGCCGGAAATATAGAGATTCCATTTGGTTTTATAGTTGATCAAATCTCAGTAATTATGATGGTTACTGTAACTTTAGTTTCAACTATAGTTCATATATATTCTATTGGTTATATGGATCATGATAAGAGTTTTAATAGATTTTTTTCATACCTTTCAGCCTTTGTATTTTCAATGATGATCTTGGTTATGAGTGATAACTTTGTTGGACTCTTTATAGGTTGGGAAGGAGTTGGTCTATGCTCTTGGTTGTTGATTGGTTTTTGGTATCACAAAGAGAGTGCTTCTTGGGCAGCTAATGAGGCATTTATTATGAATAGGATTGCCGATTTAGGTATGTTGTTGGGATTGTTTTTAATCTATTGGCAAATTGGCTCATTGCAGTATGATGTAGTTTTTGCAAATATAGAAAATCTAAATCCTACAATTGTAACTTGGATAGGGATTTTTCTATTTATAGGTGCTATGGGTAAATCAGCACAGTTTCCACTGCATACTTGGTTGGCAGATGCTATGGAGGGACCTACACCAGTTTCAGCTTTGATTCACGCTGCTACTATGGTTACAGCCGGTGTTTATTTGGTTGTTAGAGCGAGTGATATATACACACTTATTCCAGATGTTGGCTTTTTTATCGCTTCACTAGGAGCATTTGTAGCAGTTTTTGCAGCATCAATGGCACTTGTTAATAGGGATTTAAAAAGAATTATAGCCTATTCAACACTCTCTCAATTAGGGTATATGTTTGTAGCAGGAGGGTTAGGCGCGTACTGGATAGCTCTATTTCATTTAATGACACATGCATTTTTTAAATCACTTCTCTTTTTGGGAGCAGGTAATGTTATGCATGCAATGAATGATGAGTTAGATATAAAAAAGATGGGTGGACTCTACAAAGTGATGAAGCCTACAGCGATTCTTATGAGTATAGCTTCAGTTGCATTAGCAGGAATCTATCCATTAGCAGGTTTTTTTAGTAAGGATAAGATTCTAGAAGTTGCTTTTGATAGTGGAGCATATTTTCTTTGGTTTGCACTTTTTATTGGAGCAGGGCTTACTGCATTTTATAGTTTCAGATTGGTTATGCTTGTATTTTTTGGTGAAAAAAATTATGAAAAGTATGGAGTTCATCCGCATGAAGCAAAACCGTTTATGCTATATGCTCTAACACCACTTGCACTTTTGGCAATTATAGCAGGTATGTTTGAGCACTCCTTTAAGGAGTTTACAACTCAAATTTTGAGGGATTATGAGTTTAGTTTGGATCATAGTGTGGCAATAATGTTGATTTTAGCTACCTCAGTAGTTGCAATAGGAGGAATTTTATTTGCCATTTATAAGTATAAGAATGGTGGTTTTAGTGAGTCGATTGAAAAGTTACCAATCTTTCAACTATTGAAAAATCAATACTATATTCCAAAATTTTATGAAGTTGCTATAACAAAACCTTTTGCTTTGGCTTCAAAGTTTATGTGGAAAAATATTGATCTAAGAGTGGTTGATGCAACTGTTGATGCAATTGCTAGTATAATTTATTCAACTGGTCAAAAAGCTAGGTTAGTGCATAATGGAAATTTATCTACGATGCTTAGATTGATGGTTGTAGGTTTGGTTGTTCTACTTATTTTAGTAATTTTATTTAGACCATAGGGAGATTGGCATGGAGCATATTTTATCATTAATAGTATTTTTCCCATTAGTTGCGGGGATTTTTGGATTTTTTGTTAGTAAAGATAGCATACGGGTTTATGGGATTAGTGTTGCTGCTTTGGAGTTTTCCCTAACGATTGCATTGTGGATAGCATTCAATAGTAACATAGATGGATTTCAATTTGTTCAAAACATTCCACTTATTCCATATTTTGGAATGAATTATCATTTGGGAGTGGATGGCATATCTCTCTTTTTAGTGATTTTGAGTACATTTATGACGCTTATTGCCCTAATTGGTCTATCAACCAAAAAAGATGAAAAAAATTTAATAATTACTGTTCTTTGTTTAGAGATGACAATGGTTGGAGTATTTTTAAGTCTTGATGTTATTCTTTTTTATCTATTTTGGGAGTTTTCACTTGTACCAATGCTTTATATCATAGGTGCTTGGGGAAGTGATAGAAGGATATACGCAGCAGTTAAATTCTTTTTATATACATTTGCTGGTTCAGTCTTGATGTTAGTTGGAATTTTATACATGGGTTATTTATACTATCAAACTACTGGAATTTGGAGTTTTTCAATTCCTGATTGGCAGTTGCTTGTAATTCCTTTTAATGTGCAGTTATGGCTTTTTGGAGCCTTTTTTCTAGCCTTTGCTATAAAGGTTCCTATGTTTCCATTTCACACTTGGCTACCATATGCACATGGACAAGCACCTACTATAGGTTCGGTCATACTAGCTGCTGTACTTTTAAAAATGGGAACTTATGGAATGATTAGGTTTTTACTTCCTCTCTTTCCTGATGCTACCATTTACTTTTTAATGCCTGTGGCAATTGCAGCGATT
>JALSLU010000167.1 GCA_026988125.1 Sulfurospirillum sp. | reverse complement strand
ATTATGCAATAGAAAACAATAAGCAGCGTCTATGCTTATGTGCAAGGGATGTTTAGAAAATTGTTGTGCCTACCTTATTGATAGGTCAAAAATTTTATGAATGCGCCTTTGTATGCAATGATAGGTGCTTTCTTGAGTTTCTATTGCATAATTCGGATTAAACCTAAGAAGTAATTTCGATCTTGTTTCTTCCATTTTTTTTGGCTCTATATAGCATCTCATCAGCTTTTATTATGGCTTCTTTAAAGTTATTAGAAGAGTTGACATGCAGATTTAAACCAATTGAGACAGTAACATCTATATTTAAACCTTCATCAATCCTTATAGGAATTGTACTTATAGTCTCTTTAATTCTTTTTGCTATATTTTTTGCAGTCTCTTTGTGAGAAGATTTTACAATAACCAAAAACTCTTCACCACCATATCTTATAACCACATCATCAGTTCTAATTGATAAAAGTATTTTTTTAGCAACACTTGACAAAACCTTATCACCAACAAGATGCCCATAGGTATCGTTTACTTGTTTAAAGTGATCTATATCTATCATCATTAAAGAAATTTTATCTCTTTTTATGCTACTAATCAACTCATTTAAGTAGTGTCTATTATATAATTTTGTCAGAGAATCGATAGTCCTATGCCTATACTGATTGTAAAATAAAAATGCTTGAAAAGTTACTATTAGAAAAATAACTAAAAGAAAAACTAAAAAATTATTTAAAAAGTGTTCTAGAGGAATCAACAGCTGAGAAAATTGCAGAAATTCTTTTATGGAGATATCTAAAACTAAAATACACTCAATTTTTCCATTTATAACCATAGGAGATAGATAGGTAAGCCAAAGCTCTTCAGCCTTATCCTGTATATCATAAGTATCTTCCTTTCTTTTTAAAAGCTCTTGCCATAAATTTTGATTCAACGGAAGAAACTTCTGGTTCAATTCAGCCCTTTGATCTATACTTGAGCCATCTGCTACATAACGAAATGAACCATCTTTATCTTGATAAACCATATAAACATATTTAAATTCATCATTTATATAGTAAGACAAGATTTTATTTATTTCATTTGCTTTAGAGGGATTATCTACAATAAAATGTACATTGTGTTCAAGGTTAAACTCTTTTAATTGAGTTTTTATTATGCCTGCAGTTCTTTTAGCTCTATTTGCTTCTATGTTATAGATTTCCTCTTTATGAGCTTTTAAGACATCTTGAAAATTAAAGAAAAAATATACCGTCCCAAATAGAATTAAAAATGATATTATGAAAAATAGATTTTTATTTAGTAGAGTTAACCTTTGCATTGCTTAATCTAAAAATTTTTCAAAATCTTTACTAAAAGAGATGCCGAGCTTTTTCGCTACACTCTCTCTTATGATTATATTTGGTCTACCCTTTTGCCAAAAAAAGACTCCTAAAATATCTGGATACTTTTTAAAAAGTTTATATGAAGTTGCAAAGATATATTTTTTATAGGAAAATCTTTTATAGTTAAACTCTTGTGATAAAAAAAGTATGTCTGCATTCTGAGCTGATTTTATTAACTCTATGTTATATAAAAAGTTGCTATGTCTATAAAATTTTTCATCATCTATGCTAACTTTTACTATATCTTTTTTAACCACTTCATGCGCAATCTTTGAGATAATCTGTAACTTTATCTCCATTGCACTAAAGCCAAAAAGCAAAGATGTAGAAAAAATGGTTAGTAATAACTTTTTCAAAACTTATACTCCATACCTACCCAAAATTCTCTATCTACATTTTGAACATCATCTATAACAGTTAACTTATTATTAAGAGGATTGTAACCTATATAATCGCTACTAAGTGCCTTATCAAGAACATTTATCCCTTTTATATAGAGAGTTAAATCTTTTGAGTATTCATAATTTAGAGTAAAGCTATAGTTCCAACCATCTGGATTTTTATCTCTCCCATATGTATAATCCAAAGAGTTATATGTATCTAACTTTCCAAATTTTCTATAGAGTGAAAAACTAGCACCATAATCATTACTATATCTATCTTCAAAATTTAAACCATAATCCGCTGCAACTGCCCAAAAATTTATATCTATTCTACCTTCATTTAAAAATTTATAAGAATACTCTAAAGAGATTGAATCAAAAATATTGGTATCTGAAAAGTTTTTGAGACCATTTTCATCTCTAAAAATACCCTTTCTCGAAAAAGTTCTTCCAAAAAGTATAGAGTACTTTAAATCATTTTTATTCCAAATCAATTTAGAGTAAACACCATAGGCAGTCTCAGGCTCTAAGTTATAAATACCACCATAAGTTAATTCATTCACAAGTAGTATAGCATTTGCAGGGAAAAATGAACCATATGTAGCAAATGTTTTTTGCATAAAATCACCATCTTTGTAGATATGTCCTAATCGAGCACCATATATAGCTTTACCCTTTATATCTGAGCTCTCATTATAATATTGTGCACTGAGTGAAGCAATTAAGCTATTTTTTTCATTTAGTTTGTATCTTGTTTCACTAAAAATTGAGCTTATATTCTCTTGGTTATACTTAATGGAATCAGAAAAATCTATGCCATTTAGCTTATAATCCTTAAAATCAAACCTCTTTAATCTATTGCTTATACCAAACAAGAGAGAAATATTGCTAAATTTTATCTCTTTAATCAATTTTAAATCTAATAAATGCTCCTTCATTTTAGTATAAATTGAGTTATATGGAACTCCATCTATGAAACCTAGCGGTGAAGTTGAACGCTCTTTTAAAATATTTTTAAAATAGTTATAATTCAAAACAAATTTCAAATCTAACTCATCTTGCTTATAAACATACGATGTTGAGAAAAAATCATACCTTACATCATTATCTATGGGAGTAATTTCTAAACTAAGACCTGTAAAATTCCTCAATTTTCCCTTCAAGATTTGTAAATCCAAAGTGGAATTACCGCTTTTCACCTGAGAAAAGAGATGAAAAAAATTTTTATCTCTTGAGAGTGTTGAGTTTTGATTGTAGTACTCTTTTTTATTTAGATTGGTATAGTTTATGTAGCTAAAGTATGAAAAATTTTCTAACTCATCTGATGTATACCAGTATGTATTAGACGAACCTTTTTGATTTAGTGAACTACCAAGCAGTTTTACATTCTCTCTACTTGGGGTTTTTGTATATATCTTTATAATAACAACAGATGGCTCTATCGCAATCTTATAGGATGGGATTCCATGATAAACCTCTATGTGGTCTATATAAGCTATATCTGATTGACCAAAAAATCTTAAACCACTACCAAAAATAGGAGTGACTATCTCTCTGTCATTTATAAATAGTCTTACCATCGATGGCGAATTGATTTGCAATGGTTGATAAAATGGATCAGTTGTCCCAAAGGCATCTAGTTTATTTTTTAAAAAGGGAATTTTTTCCAATAACTCACCAAAAGAGTTAATTTTCATCCTATCTAAATCTTCTCTAGTAAAAACTGATATAAATCCTGCACTCTCTTCCTTTGTGTAGTTAGATAGATCATCTTTTGACCTTAAGCTACTAAGTAATGCACCTATTGTTTGAGATAGCAAAAAAGTTTTAAATAGTAACATAATAATAACAAATCTAACAAACACCTAAATCTCCGATAAAATTATGTAGTTTTCTTAAGTAGTATTATACATAAATTTTATTAAAAAGAAAATTTTTTATTTAAGGTAAAATATAAGTATATTTTAAAGTTATTTAGATATACTTTCATTTCCTAAAAGAGATGGCCTGATAGCTCAGTCGGTAGAGCAGATGACTGAAAATCATCGTGTCGGTGGTTCGATTCCGCCTCAGGCCACCACCTCCTTTTGAAATGAAATCACCAAATTTTTTATAGAATTTAAGCGCTTTATAAATTATACGAATGACTATTTTTGCTTAAATTCAACAGTAGCACCAAGCTCCCCCTTCTTGGTGCTATTTTTTCTCTTTGTGATGTTTTACCTGCCATCTAAGACTTTTGTACTTGAGTTTATCCTTTATCTGTTTTACCTTTTCTATATCTTCCATATTGACACTTATTCTTGTATGTTCTATGTCATCACCCTCAGCTATGTCAATATTGTCAGCTTTTTTTAGAGCAAGCTTTTGAGACGGAAAAACACTTCTGTGTCCAGTTATAAGAAATGCTATAACAACGCTAACTGCAGCATAGTGAGAAATTTGAGTTCCAAAAAGTTCTACTGCCATAATTATAGAGGCTATAGGAGAGTTGGTTGTACCAGCTAAAACACTAACGAAACCCAAAGCTGCAAATAGTTCAATATTATCTCCAATCAAATGTCCAAATGTTACCCCACTAGTGGCTCCAACAAAAAATATTGGAGTGATTATACCACCACTCCCTCCAGCACCAAGAGTTAAAGAGGTAAAAAAAGTTTTTATAATAAAATCATACCAGTTTATATTGTCTGTTAAAACAACATTATTGTGAAAAACTTCTGCAATTGTATTTAACCCAAGTCCAAGATATTTATCGCTTATAAAAAATGAAAAAACCACCATGACTAACCCAGCTACAAAAGCCTTTTTATAATCACTATATGGAATTTTTTTTATATAACTTTCAATCTCGTTTATAACTGTTATAAACCAATCCGAAACAAATCCAAAAAATACACCAGCCAACACTACTTTTCCAATCAAATCAAGATTCAAATCCAGGCTTCGAAAGAAATCAACATCATAGTATGTATACTCAACTCCTAAAAACTGTGCTGTAGTAAAAGCCGCAAATCCAGCTATGAAAGATGGTAAAAGCACATCATACATTATAACACCAATTATAAGAACCTCTATACCAAAAATTGCTCCTGCTATTGGAGTGCCAAAAACTGAAGCAAATCCAGCACTTATACCACAAATAACAAGTTTTTTTCTATCTCTATTTGAAAATCTTAATATCGTTGAAGCAAAAGATGCTGCTCCAGCACCTATTTGAGCTCCAGGTCCTTCTTTTCCAACTGAGCCTCCTGCAAAAATTGTTATAAGAGTTGCTACAAGTTTTACAGGAATAACTTTTATATTGATTAAACCATCTCTCTTGTGAACAGCCTCAATAACCTTTTCAGTACCGTGTCCAGTTGCATTTTTATCAAAAGTCTTAACAATCCAAATAGTAAGCATCAATGCAAAAGGAAGTAAAAAGTAGTAATGAAATGGTAAAAGCTCTCTATTTGCCTCCGCACCATGTAAAAGTTTGAGAAATATAGACATCAAAGCACCTATCATGATCCCAACTACAGAAGAAAGTATAAGCCACTTTGCAACGCTAAAAAATATTACAGTTTGCTCAGCTAAATGTTTTCTCACAATTTTTCACCTTAATTTTCCTTTGTTGCAAGTAAACTCAACAAAAAATCCCCCCACAACTTGTACAATCACACTCTATAATAAAACTCTTAATTTTTAGTACATTATAACTCTTTATTGCTAAAAAGTATATCGGCATTTAATCACAATTTTCAATACAAATTTTATACCTCTTTATAATTCCACCACAAGACTCATAACAAATATCAAAATCTTTATCGCAACTACACTCATTTGAACAAGATGAATTAAAAAACTTTAAAATTTCTTCAAACTCAACTCTCTTAGGCTCTTCCGGTCTTTTAGGAGCATTTGTTTTTAATTCTAATAAGTTTTTATAGATTTCATCCTCTCTTCTACATGCATATGTATCTTTCTTTTTTTTACACTCTTTTGAAAAATAGTTATAATCATCATTCAACTGTTTTTCTTTATATAAAAAAATTTTTTGTCTATTTTTAAACTCTTCAAGTGCTAAGATATATTTTTTATACTCCTCTTTATAGTGTAAATCTTTTTTATCATAAAGCTTTTTTGCTTTATTGTACGCCAAACTCATACATAATTTGTGCTGTGTTGTACATCTACTTTGACATAAACTTTTATCTAGTTTACATTCTGCCAAACAAACCTTAAATTCACTACTCGTTGAGGGCTTATATTCACTTATCACTTTATATTTTGGTGAACACCCCATAAAAATCATTAAAATAAAAAAAACAGATAAATACCTTAGCAAACCCAATCCTCTCTTATTATATCTTCATCCACAACTCTTCCAATACTTTTGTGAAGTCCCCAATAATAATCAACAAACTCCTCTATATCTTCCCTGATTGGCTTATAAACTCCACTCTTTAGTATAGCATATCTATCTAAAAACTCTTTAGCATCTCTTTTTTCTAAGTAGTGAGTTGCCAAACTTTCATAACAAGATATATACCACTCTTTTAATATATTTTTTTTTGACAAATCAATCTTTAGCTCATCTTCAAACATTAATGTACCGCTCTCAAAAAGCCCACTTAGGTGAATCAACCCCTCACAGTAGTATGGTTGAACCTCGTTCGTTTGCATCCAGGCTATAAGCCCCACAGCTCTTTTAATAATATCTCTTAGCACATATTCACTAATATTTTCATCTTCATTCATAAAAAATGCAACCAAACCACCAGCAGTAGCTTTAAACTCCTCTATATTTTTAAAAACACCATTTCTGTTCATTCTAGTCTCTGTATCATTATCTAGCCAAAGTATATGCCCATACTCGTGTCCTATGGTTGAAATTTCATAAACTTTATGCCAAAGCTCCTCTTTTTTAAAGACAAGCTCCCTCTCTTTTTGCATAAACTCTTTACCAAAAATCTTTGTCTGAATTTTTAAAAATGGCTTTGCTCTCAAACTATCTAGTATATTATCACTAAAAGCAAAAATCTTCTTTCCATGCTCTTTTGTAACCTCTTCATCATTTGGTACAACTTGAGCCGAAAAAAGCCCATTGAACTCTGAAGCATAAAAGAGCGCTGGTCTTCCTATGTATAGGTTCACTCTTTCAAGGTTAGTTAGTGTTAAATTAAAAACACTCTCTCTTTGCTTACCTATTTTTTTAAAAAGAGACCTATACATAAAAAGTATATTTTCATATGTTTTGTTCGCATCAAGATTTTTTGTATTTGTAATTCTAACATCCCACTCCAGAGCAACTGCTTTTCTATAGTGATCCTCATAATACTCCAAAGGATGCCCTACTTGAATAGGACTAACAATCTTCATCCATGCCCTATCAACATCTTGCCACCGCTTAACAAGCTCATCTCTTCTTGTTTCACTAAGAGCATCTTTTATGGCTATAAAATAGTTAATATATTCATACTTTTGATTTGTGTCTGGATCTTCAAGCGTACTAATGCTTCTTAGAAGCTTTTCAATCTCTGTTAGAACTCTTTTAACTTCATCTCTAAAAAACTCAGCATAACTCTCTACACTATACTTTTCATCCTCTTGTCTGACTAAAACAGAGTACGCCCTATCGGCCTTTTTGCCATCTTTATAAATATCATACAGTCCATTTGAATTTAAAAACTCTATAACTCTATCACCGAACTTTTTTTTAAGTTCTATATTTTGAGTTTTTATAATGTAATTAGTCCACTTCGTTTGCCAATTGCTAAATTCAATCCCAATCAAATGAACACCTCTTAGTAGTGCCCTATAGAACTCATTTAAAAGTTTTTTCTCTTCAATGGTGTCTAAAAGCTCTTCGTACCTCTTTATATAAAAATCTTTCACCCATATATAAGCTTTTTGCTTTACTTCATCAATATAATCACCACTAAAATTTTCATTTGTTAGAGATTGAACGAGTTGATCATCCCTTAAAGCAATTAGTCTTGTAAGAGCAGAGAGTCTATTTTCTTTAGTGCGTTCTAAACCAACTTGCTTTAAAAAATCATCAATAAACTCCCTCTGTTTTAATAATCTACCCTCACTTTCAACTATCTTAAACCATTCGCCTAACTCTTTTTGTCTTAAACTTACAATCTCATAAAGCTCATCTAAATCTTCTTGAAATTTTTTTTCCATATTCTTCTCATTTTTTGATACAATTATATCAAAAAGTTATGGGATTATTACGAAAAAAAATAGAGAATTCGAAATCAACAGATATCTATCAAGGGGAATAATTGAATCACTGACCTTACGCACCATATGCACACCTAGGTGATAAAAGTTGCACTCTAATGCAAGGAAGTGTAGCAAAATTGTAGTTATTCTACTATGAAGCTATGCTGACGCAGCAGTAGGGTGCAAATTTTATCATCCTGCCTAGGTGTGTTTATAGTGCGCAAGATCAGTAATTAAAGCAGATATACTTAAGCTCGATCCTAAAAAATCCATTTTAACACTCAACAATTTAAGGGCACCTCCTGTTGAAAGAAGTGGCATTAGAATTGTTCTAAATATAAATATATTAGCAACTCTGATAATAAAAAATAGAAAAATATTGCAAGGGTATATTCTCTCAATATCTGAAACATCTATCTTACTTCATTCAAAAGAGGATTTTTGGGGATTAGAGTTAACTTTGCAATTTCAATTGCCAACAGAAAAGAGCTTTTTGACTCAAATCCAAACAAAGGCTATACTTAGCAATAAAGCAAAATGATATATTGTCACAATTAAAAACTAAGATAAAAAGTACTACCCTTAGAAAGTTTTGAATCTATTTTTATACCAATATTGTAACTTTTACAAATAGATTTAACAATATCTAGTCCTATTCCAAAGCCACCACTAAGGCTACTTCCTCTTTCAAATCTGTCAAAAATTTTATCTTTATCTGCTTCTTTTATGCCTATGCCTTCATCCTTTATGCTCAAAGTTCTATCTTTTAGCTTAATCTCAATTTTCGTCTTTGGATAAGAATACTTTAATGCATTGGAAAGTAAATTATTTAAAACCTGTTGAATTCTATATTTATCCATAAAAACATATGTACTTTCAAGCTCATATACTATTTCATTTCCTTTTAAGTTGGCTATCTCTTCAAAAAATTTTATACTATCCAATACAGCATCTTTTAAGTCAAACTTTTCATTAAAAATTTCATCCTTATCATTAAACGCAATAAATGAGAGAGAATTATAAATTTGAGAAATTAATTTTGAACTAATAGCAATATGATTTAAAACTTTTTTATCTACTTTATCGCTATTTTTTAAAGAGGAGACACTCATTAAAAGAGCTGAAACAGGAGTGTTTATGTCATGAGCACTATCTTTCAAAAAAGAGTTCAACTTATCTACCCTAGACTTTATCGGTGCAATTAAAAGTTTACTCAAAAAATACCCTATCAAGGCAATAAAAAATAGAGATGCTAAAGCAACACTTCCTATTAAAAATATCAATTTAGTTTTTTCACCAAGAAACTGATTGCCTTCAATTACAATATAATAAACTCCAAGTAATGGCTCTTCAAGCCTATCAATATAAAATTCATAATTATTATTTTTATAAAATTTATTGTTAAAGTTTATAGATTTAGACTTTAAATTAGAATAAATTGGATTTTTGTTAGCATCAAATAATCCTACTCTAAGTCTATTTGACTTTGGATTAAAAATATATTTTTTGTGTTCCATATGTGAATGCATTAACTCTTTTTCTATCCACATTGCTTTTTTAGACATTTCAATCAAACACTTTTCTTTTATGGATGCCATCTCTTTTTTATAGTACAAAACACCTATAATAACTACCAAAACCATTGCAGAAAAAACATAGATCAATAAAAAACTTATAAGAGCACTTCTTTCCTCTTTATTCAAAACAGTATCCACTTCCTCTAATTGTTTGAATTCTATCTTTTCCCAAAATATTTCTTATTTTTTTGATATAAACCCTAATAGTAGCATCACTTGGCATTGATTCATATTCCCAAAGATTCTGTATTAACTCTTCAGAAGAGATAACTCTACCTCTATGTAAATTTAAATACAAAATTATTTCAGACTCTTTTTTTGATAATTGAAAAATTTTATCTCCAACATAAAGCCTATTTTTATCACCTGCTAAAAAAGATTCACAACCTAAATCAATCTTAGATTCACTATTTAATCCAAACCTCTTTTGTATATTTTTAATTCTTAAATCCAATTCTTCCAAGTCAAACGGTTTTTTTATATAGTCATCACAACCATTTCTAAATCCACGCTTCAAATAAGTCGTATCTTGATATGCAGTTATAACAATTATGGGTGTTTTATTTTTATACTCCCTTATCTGTCTTAAAACTTCTAAGCCAGGTATTTTCGGTACATTTATATCTAATATTATTAAATCAAAATTAAAATTATTAACTTTATCTAATGCACTCTCACCATCTTCAACATGAGTCACATTAAAACCACACTCTTGAGTCAAAAAAGAGCTTATAATATCAGATAAAATCAAATCATCTTCTAGTAGTAAAACTTTCATAATATAAATTCTACTATATTTTGTTGTCAATTACTAGTATCTGTTTTCTCACTAACTCTTTTAAAGCTGGTTTCAAAAAGGCTTTAACATCATTTATATGCTCTTTCGATAAGTTTGCAATAACTTTTAAGCTTTCTTGCATAGAGCTTTTTTTAAAAGCTTTTAAAAAAATATACAATATCTCAGAAACCTCTCTATAATACACACTATAATCACCAAAATCATAATAAGCTAAAAGATAGGTATCAAGTTTTTTATTAAAATTCTCTTTTTCAAAAACTTTATATTCTAACTTTTTTAGTGAAAAATTTTTATTTAATCTGTATTTATTATCATATGAAAATTTTTTTTGTTTATATTTTTTATAATGTTTCATAGCAAGATTGACTTCTATCCACTCAAACCATAGCAAATCATCTAAAAATGGATATTTTTCTTTTATAAAATTGTTTATTTTTATAAATTTTCTAAACTCATTGGGCATTTTCCAAACTAAGTGCTTTTTTGCTCCATATCTCATAAATTTTTGAATTAAATTTTCAAACTCTTTTTTATCTACAATTTCATAAAAAAGTGGATAAGCATTACTTAAAATTTCAAAATAGCGATGATAAACAAGTGCTTTATATACCCTATACCCTTGATGTTTTTTGGGAGACTCTTTTCTTCTAAGTGTTATATCTATAAGTTTTTTTTGCTCACTATATTCATACACTATTAACAACCTTTTGCATAGTATCAAACTCTTTTTTCATTGCCTTATAACTTGGAATATTATTGTCCCTTTCTATCATCACTGGAATCTTTATTTTAGACAAAGTATACTTTAGAAATTCCCAAACCTCATGCTTTACTTTCATACCATGAGAATCTATGATCATACCCAAGTCATTATCATAATAGTGCCCCGCAACATGTATATATGCACAGTTTTTCAAATCTAATCTATCTATAAAACTATAAGCATTAAAATTATGATTTATTGAATTGACATATATATTATTAACATCCAATAAAAGTTTTACACCACTTTTTTGCATTAGTTCATTTAAAAAATCTACTTCACTCATATCAGAATCTGGCACATAGTAGTATGTAGCATTCTCCAATATAAGTGAACGCTCAAGAGTATCTTCTACGATTTTAACTTTGTGACTAATTCTATCTATAACTTTTTTAGTCATACTAAGAGGCAGTAAATCATAAGTTTGATTGCCCATCAATGATGAAAAACTTATGTGATCAGAATAGTATTCAATATTATATCTATCTAAAAACCGTTTCATTTTCTTAAGAAATTTCATATCAACAGGCTCTAAAGAGCCTATTGATAAAGATAGTCCATGTGCAACTACAGGTCTTAAGGAAATCATCTCTTCAAATTTTTCTCGATGATGAAATGGTATATTAAACCAATTTTCAGGTGCTATCTCCCACCAATCTGGTAAAAAACCATTTTTATCAACCTCCTGTAGGAAATCTCTTCTTAACCCTAGACCTAATCCGTAAATGTTGTTCATACCTTGAACCTTTGGATTATCCACAACTACCTGAACCACATTTTGCATCAGTACTCTTACTAGATTGCTTTAATTTTTTACTTTTTTCATCCATCTCTTTAGAAGCTTTTTTATTTCCACAGCTACCACCTCCACACTTTCCATCTTTCTTTTTCATCACAGTTGTGTTTGAATCACTTTTTTTCGAACCACACTTTCCGCTTCCACATTTTCCACTTCCACAACTACCACTACTTGCAATTGAAGCTGTTGCAGTTATGAGAGACGATCCCAAAAGAATACCAGCTAATTTAAGCCTATTTTTTCTTTTCATACTTTTTCCTTAGTTTTAAATTTGTATAAAATTATAACTATTTAGTGTGTATCTTTTGTGTAATAATTTTTATGGTATACTTCCATCCCATGATTAGAAAAATATTTAAAAGAAGTAACAAAAAAGGCAAATTAGACGAATTTATAAAAAAATATAATATTCCTAGAGAGTACCTAAGCATAAATAGAAAATCAATCACAAAAGGCTTAGCAATAGGGATATTTTGGGGTCTTATACCTATGCCATTTCAAATGGTTGCAGTTGTACTTACTACCCCTTTTATAAAATTTAATGTTCCCATAGCCATATCTATGGTATGGTTAAGTAACCCAATCACTATGCCATTTATGTACTATTTTGAGTATAAAACAGGTACATTTTTACTAGGAATGCACTCTTTACATGTAGAGCTTTCCATAGAGTGGTTCAAACAAAACATTGAGGAGATATTTGTACCCCTTTATATTGGAACACTATTTTACTGCATAACTCTACCTACCCTTGCATATTTTGTAGTTGATTGGCTTTGGATTCACTCCGTTAAAAAAGAGAAAAGGCACCAAAAAAGAAAAGATAATCGAGCTAAAAACTCCACAAAATTTTTGTAATCATTTTGAAACTTTAGTATGTCATACTTCTATTTTATTTTAAATAGGAGGAGTTCGTATGAAGTTCAAATCATTGGTTTTTGTTGCACTTTTAGCAGTTGCGGCAAATGCAGCTACTAACATAACCTGGTGGCATGCAATGGGTGGAAGATTAGGTGAGGTTGTAAATGAATTGGCCGATAAATTCAATAAATCTCAAAATGAATACAAAGTAACCCCAATCTACAAAGGTGGATATGAAGATACAATGACAGCAGGTATTGCTGCATTTAGAGCAAAAAAATCACCTGATATTATCCAGATTTTTGATGCAGGTGCAGCTACTATTATAAATGCAAAAGGTGTAGTTTACCCTGTTGCAGACCTTTTTGATAAGTATGGAGTCAAGTTTAATGCAAATGACTACATAAGTGGCGTTAGAAACTTTTATGCTGATTCAACAGGAAGAATGATCGGTTCTCCATTCAACAGCTCAACCCCTGTAATGTACTACAATAAAGATATTTTTAAAAAAGTTGGTATAAAAAACCCTCCAAGAACTTGGGAAGAGTTTGAAAGTATTGCAAAAAAACTAAAAGCAGCAGGATATATTGGCTTAGCTCAAAGTCATAGTCCTTGGATCTGGGCTGAGAACTTTCATTCACGCCACAATATTATGCTAGCAGACAAAAACAATGGTTTTGATGGATTAGCAACCAAAATAAACTACAATAACCCCGCAATGGTTTATCATTGGAATAAAGTAAGAGAGTGGAGTACAGAGGGTTATTATAAGTACTTTGGTAGAGGCTGGGGAGATAATCAACAAGCATTTTATGATCAAAAAGTAGCTATGTGGTTGGGCTCTAGTGGTTCTTTTGGTGGTTTAAGAAAGGGGGCTAAATTTAACTTTGGTACAACCTATCTTCCTTACTGGAAAAAGTTTATAGATGAGGGAGCTCAGACTTTTATTGGAGGAGCTGCTCTATTTGTTTTTAGTGGTAAAAGCGATGAGAAGTACAGAGGAGTCGCAAAATTTTTACAATTTTTAACAAATCCTAATAATCAGTACTACTGGCACAAAGAGACAGGATATGTACCTATAACAAAAGCTGCTTATGAGTTGGCAAAAAAAGATGGTTACTATAAAACTACTCCTGATGCTGAAATTGGAATAAAACAATTGAGCTTACCGACAAGAGAGTGGACAAAAGGATATAGACTTGGTAACTATGTTCAAATTAGAGAAGTTATGAATGTAGAGTTTGAAAATATTATAAATGGTAAAAAAAGCTCTAAAGAGGCATTAGATAGCATCTGCGTAAAAGCAGATAAACTTTTGAAAAAATTTGCAAGAACTTATAGATAAAAAAGTAGGAGCCATCAGGCTCCTCAGGATGTAGTATGAAAAAGGTTCAATTTGAAAATAAATTTTTACCATATCTTTTTATTGCTCCACAAATAATAATTATAGTTGTTTTTTTTCTATG
Organism: Sulfurospirillum sp.; assembly: GCA_026988125.1. Classification (GTDB taxonomy): domain Bacteria; phylum Campylobacterota; class Campylobacteria; order Campylobacterales; family Sulfurospirillaceae; genus Sulfurospirillum_A. The sequence continues at coordinate 16,971 of JALSLU010000167.1, read as the reverse complement.
GCCATCGGCTATGGCATTTTACTACTCCTTTACAATGGAAGATGCTTTTGGCATAAGTAGTCAATTTGTTTGGTTTGAAAATTATAAAGATGCAATTTTAAACAAAGAGTACTTTAAAAGCTTAACTTTTACACTTATTTTTTCTATCTTAATTACAGCTATTTCACTTTTTAGTGGACTTTTTTTAGCATATAAAACAGATAAAATTATCAAAAAGCAGAGCTTTTATAGAACTCTTTATATGTGGCCATACGCTATAGCTCCAGCAGTTGTTGGACTTATGGCATCTTTCTTTTTTTCAGAAAGTCATGGTGATGCTTATAAATTTTTACACAATATTGGCTGGAATTTTGAACCTAAAAGTGATCCTTTTGCAGCACAATGTATGCTTATTTTTGTAGCTTCTTGGAAGCAGATAAGCGTAAATTTTATATTTTTTCTATCTGCTTTGCAAAGTATTCCAAAATCTATTATTGAAGCTTCTTTGATAGATTGTCAAAGTGATAGTAAAAGGTTTTGGACTATCATCTTCCCACTATTAGCCCCAACTACTTTTTTTCTTTTAATCACAAATATAATTTATGCCTTTTTTGATACCTTTGGATTGATTGATACTACAACAAGAGGTGCTCCTATGGGCGAAACAAAAACTCTTGCTTATAAAATATATTTAGATGGATTTTTAGGAGCAGATGTTGGTGGATCATCTGCTCAATCTGTAATTTTAATGATCTTTATACTACTTTTAACTATTTTTCAATTCAAATACCTAGAAAAGAGGATTCACTATTGAAAAAAGACACTATAGCTAACCACTTGACATTAATTGTATTTAGCCTTCTCTTTTTAGTTCCAATTTGGGTTATATTTGCATCCTCCACACATCTACCTAAAACCATATTAAATGATGGACTTCAGTTCTTTTTGGGAGATAATTTCATAGCCACTTATAAAAGTATACTATTTGAAAACAGTGGCTATACAAAACAAGTAACTGTATATAGGATGCTCATTAACTCACTCATACTAGCACTAGGATTTGCTTTTGGGAAGGTAATTATCTCTTCACTTGCAGCCTATGCTATAGTGTATTTTAGATTTAAAATGGCAACATTTTTATTTTGGGTTATTTTTTTAACTCTACTTCTTCCACTTGAAGTTAGAATTGTGCCATCTTTTGAAATTTTAGCAAAGCTAAATCTTTTAAACTCATATACAGGATTAATCGTTCCACTAATTGCTTCGGCAACTGGTACATTCTTTTTTAGACAATTTTATAAATCTATACCTGATGAGCTTCTTGAGGCAGCAAAACTTGATGGAGCAAATAGTTGGCAATTTTTTATAGATATACTCGTACCTCTTTCAAAAACTATGATGGCAGCACTCTTTATAGTTATGTTTGTGGTTGGTTGGAATCAATACCTATGGCCAGTCATGATGACAACTGAGCCTCAATACTCAACAATTTTACTAGGCATAAAAGAGGTTTATCAAAGTAATTTTGAAGGAAGCTATCTGCCTGAATTCAATAAAGCATTTGCTATGATAATTTTAGCCCTTATAATACCGGTATTAGTTGTTATAATATTTCAAAGATGGTTTATAAAGGGTTTAGTTGATTCTGAAAAATAAGGATGAAAATGTCTTACTTAACACTTAAAAATATCTCTAAAAGTTATAATCAAAAAGATCAAATTATAAAAGATTTGAGCTTAGAGGTACAAAGAGGAGAATTTATAGTCATAGTTGGTCCTAGTGGGTGTGGTAAGTCCACTCTTTTGAGGATGATTGCGGGCTTAGAGACCATAAGTAGTGGGAAGATTATTATAGATTCTAAAACTGTCAATCAAATTCCTCCAGCTAAAAGAGATATTGCAATGGTTTTTCAAAACTATGCACTATATCCGCATATGAATGTTGAAGAAAATCTATCCTATGGCTTAAAAAATAGAAAAATTTCAAAAGATGAGATATCTAAAAGAGTAAACGAAATCTCCAAACTTTTACAAATTGATGAATTATTAAAAAGAAAACCAAGTCAATTAAGTGGTGGTCAAAAGCAAAGAGTTGCTATGGGAAGGGCTATCATTAGAAAACCTAAACTTTTTTTATTTGATGAACCACTCTCTAATTTAGATGCAAAATTGAGGCATCAAATGAGAATTGAGATAAGAAAACTACATGATAAATTAGGAATAACTTCTATCTATGTTACACACGATCAAGTAGAAGCTATGACACTTGCAGATAGAATTATAATCTTAAATCAAGGAAAAATTGAACAAATTGGTACTCCATCTGAAATCTACAAAAAACCAAAAACTGTTTTTGTATCTAAATTTATGGGTACACCCCCTATGAATGTATTGAAACTTGCTGTAGAGAAAAACTCTCTAACACTCTTTAATAAAAATATACCACTAAAAATAAACTATGAAAATGATTATATCTATGTTGGTATAAGAGCTGAAGATATAGCTCTTGAAAAAATAAAAGAGAGCATAGAGTTTGACATTTACATAGATATGATAGAGCATTTAGGTTCAGAAAGTTTGATATATACGACTATAAACAAGCAACAACTAGTCATAAAAAGTAATCATTTCTTGGAAAAAAAAGAGAGTTCTATCAAAATTTATATAGATCCAAATAAGCTCTATTTTTTTGACTATAAAAGCTTAAAAAATTGTACAAATTTATAGCTCTCATTTTGCAAAAAAAGACAATTTTTAGATATGATATACCACCTCAAACATAGATAGCTATGCTTGAACCAGAATTATGTGATAGGATTATATATGAATAATATGGGAGAACCTCGTATAAAAATAGTTGCTATGCCAAAAGATACAAATCCATCAGGAAATATTTTTGGTGGTTGGATTATGGCTCAAATAGATATAGCAGGAGCAATTGCCACAAGAGACTTACCAGTTCATAGAGTAGTAACTGTGGCTATAAACTCAATGAGTTTTAGAGAACCAATTTTTGTTGGAGATGTTGTAAGTTTTTATGCTAAAGTTACCAAAGTTGGAAGAACATCAATAACAACGGAGGTGGAGGTAATTGCTGAGAGAAGTGGTGATGATGGCTTTAGAAGATGTATTCATGTAACTAGCGCTACAGTCACTTATGTTTCTGTTGATGATAGCGGAAAAAAACAACAGATAAATTGTAGCAATAACTACTTGAATGCTTTAGAAATAGAAAAGATTTAGTTTCATAAAGCTCTAATTGCGCATCTCAATCCGTTTGTAACTAAATTGTAACCAAATTACTCTATAATTCCACTATATCTAAATTTTAAAAAGGAATTGCGAAATGAAAAAAATCGTTACAATTGCAGTAGCTGGTTTAGTGGCATCATCTGCTTTAAATGCAGCTGATATAAAAGGAAGTGGAGCTTCTTTCCCATATAGTGTTTATCAGAAGTGGATAAGCGCTTACAATAAGGCAACAGGTGTTAAAGTTGACTACATCAAGAAGGGTTCTTCTAAAGGTATCAAAGATATAAAAGCTAGACAAGTTGATTTTGCTGGTAGTGATAAGCCTTTATCTCCAAAAACTTTAAAGAAAAATGGTCTTTATCAATTTCCAGCAGTAGTTGGTGCTATAACAATGGGTTATAACCTTCCTGGTGTTAGTAACTTAAAACTTTCTCGTGCAGCAATAGCTGAAATTGCTCTTGGTAATGTTAAGTACTGGGATAATGAACTAATCAAAATGGCAAACCCAGGTGCTAATCTTCCACATAAGAAACTAACTTTCGTTCACAGAGCAGATGGTAGTGGTACAACTTATAACTTTACATACTATCTAAGCAAGAGTAACTCTGAGTGGAGAAAAAATTTTGGTGCTAAGAAATCTCTTAACTGGCCTGGAAATCAGCACATTGGTGGAAAACACAACTCTGGTGTAGCTGCTCTAATCAAGCAAACTCCTTACTCAGTAGGTTACATTGACTATGCAGATGCAAAAAACAACAACATTCCAATGGCTACAGTTGAAAACAAAGAGGGTTACTACATTAAGCCTGAGCTAAAAAGCTTCCAAATTGCTGCAGCAAAAGCAAGCTTTGATCCAAGAAAAGATTTTTATGCAATTATAGCTGACCCAAGCGGAAAGGGTTCTTACCCAATGGTAGCTGCAACTTTCATCCTTCTTCCAAAAGAGAAGCCTGAGACTAACAAAAAAGTTACAACATTCTATGACTGGGCATTTACAAACGGTAAAGATATAGCTGCAAACCTTGGTTTCGTTCCATTGCCAGATAGTTTAACTAGCAAAATTAGAACTTACTGGAGTGAAAGAGGAATTAAGTAATCTTACTTTCTTCTATTTTCTGTTCAAAGCCCCTATGCCAAGCAGGCATAGGGGCTTTTTTTATGCACTTGTAATTCGAATGTAACCAAACTTTTATATAATAACTCCTACTAAGGAGTAAAAATGGTCAATATTCAACAAGTAATAACAACAAAATATCCAACTGTAAATAAACTTCCATTTCCAATAAAAAAAGTGATTTTTAATTCTATACAAAAACTTATATATGAAGATGAGATAAATAATTTTTTAGAAAAAAATGAAAAACTTGGAGCATATGAATTTATAGAGGCGGTTTTGGACTATTTTAACTTTTCATATAAAGTTTCGAGTAATCAAATTGAAAATATCCCAGCTTCAGGAAGAGTTATAATTATAGCAAATCACCCTTTAGGAGCACTTGATGCTCTATCGCTAGTACATATGGTTAAAAAAGTAAGAAGTGACATAAAGATAGTGGCAAATGATGTTTTAACTCAAATAGCTCAGTTAAAACCCATACTTTTAGGAGTTGATGCATTTGGGTATAGCACATCAAAAAGCATGATCGAAGATATCTACGAAGCATTAGATAAAGAAGAAGTTGTCATAATTTTTCCATCCGGTGAAGTTTCTAGAGCTAGAGCTACAGGAATCAAAGACATAAAATGGAATAAAGGATTTTTAAAATTTGCTCTAAAGAAAAATGTTCCAATCCTTCCTATCTTTATAAAAGCAAAAAACTCTACTCTATTTTATACAATCTCATCTATAAATAAAAGAGTATCTACCGCCCTACTACCCTATGAGATGTTCAATAAAAAAAACAAAACGCTGGAATTTGTTATAGGAGAGATCATACCCTACAAAAGCTTCAAAGATAATAACTTCAATATGAAAACAAAGGTTAATCTTTTTAAAAAGCATCTTTATAATATAGCTAAGAGAAAAAAACCCATATTTGCTACACAAAAATGCATAGCACATCCCGAAAATAGACAAACCATAAAAGAGGAACTTCAAGCATCTAAACTTTTGGGTACAACACTAGATGGAAAGAAAATATATCTTTTTAATTATGAAGCTGAATCTAGTGTTATGAAGGAGATTAGTAGATTAAGAGAGTTAACTTTTAGAAAGGTCGAAGAGGGTACTGGAAAAAAAAGAGATTTGGATGAGTTTGATGAGTATTATGAGCATATCGTACTTTGGGATGATGAAAAGTTAGAAATTGTAGGCTCTTATAGAATTGCAAACAGTAACTTTGTATATGAGTGCTTTGGTTTTGAAGGATTTTATAGTAATACTTTGTTTAAATTTAGTGAAGAGTTTAAACCATATCTGCAAAACTCAATTGAGCTTGGAAGAAGCTTTGTTCAGCCTAAGTATTGGGGTAGTAGAGCACTAGATTATCTTTGGCAGGGAATTGGAGCTTATCTTTATAAAAACCCTCACATAAAGTATATGTTCGGTCCTGTTAGCCTTAGTGCCTCGATGCCAAAAGATGCACTAAATCTAATAGTCTATTTCTACTCAAAATACTACAAAGCAAAAAATTGTTTAGTTGAGCCTATAAAGCCATTTGAGTTAAGCAAAAAAGAGTTGCTAGAGTTAGAATCTATCTTTAAGGGGAAAACTCAAAGGGATAATCTGTTGATCCTAAAAGAGTACCTAGCTCACTACAATGCAACCATACCAACACTATATAAACAATACACAGACCTATGCGAAGATGGTGGAGTCAGTTTTATGGGATTTAATATAGATGAAAACTTCAATAGCTGCGTTGATGGATTTATAATTGTTGAGATAGAAAAGATAAAACTTAAAAAGAGACAAAGGTACATAAAAGATTCGTAACCCTTTTGTAATAAAAAAATATTATACTTAGTAACCACAAAAAAAAGAGGAGATAAAATGACTAAAAAGCTAATTGGCTTATCACTAGTTGCAGGAGCAGTGTTAGCAGGTTGCGCAAATCAACCAACAACTGCAAGTGTTCAAAAGCATACTGTTGAATTTCAAGAGGTTTCAGTTCCTATGACTGATAAGGAAAAAAGAGAGGTTAGAGCTAGTAAACAAGTTACAATCGATGGTAAAACTTACCCTATCGATTTTCATGTAATTGCAAGAAGTGGTCAAAAGATAGGGGATGGAATTTTTGGTCTTTTGTATGATAAAGATGGAAATCCACTAAAAAATGCTGATGGAAGCCTAAGATACTCAAACTCAAATGATTTTACATCACTAATTCCTGTTGGGGATAAGATTTTTATGATAAATCACTTTGAGTCTCGCCCAGCTGCTATGTATATAACAGAGATTAAAAAACTTGCAGATGGAAATTTAAAAGCAGTAAATACTAAAAACATAGACTTCTCAGAGTATAACGGACTATGGGTTCCATGTGCAGGAAGCATCACTCCTTGGAATACTCACCTAGGAAGTGAGGAGTATGAACCAAATGCAAAAAAAGTAAAAGCTGATGGCTCAATCAATGCTTACTATAACACAATGGGAGATTACTTTGGAGGCAATTTAAAAGCTTTAAACCCATATGATTATGGTTGGACTCCTGAGATAAAAGTTTTAAATGAAAAGGGTGATGTAAAAGTTAGTAAGCACTATGCTATGGGAAGATTTGCTCATGAGTTAGCATATGTTATGCCAGATAAAAAAACTGTATTTTTAAGTGATGATGGAACAAATGTTTCTATATTTATGTTTATTGCAGACAATGAGGGAGATTTAAGCAGTGGTACTCTTTATGCTGCTAAATGGTTCCAACAAAGTGATAAAAATGGCGGTAAAGCTGCACTTGGATGGGTAAATTTGGGTCACTCAACCAATGCTAAAATCAAAGCAGCACTAGATAAAAAACTAAAATTTAGTGATATATTTGAAGAAACAAAAGCTGAAGATGATGAACATATGGCTATAAATACCTCAGCTGGAGTTGAGTTTTTAAAAGTTAAAGATGGTATGGATGAGGTTGCTTCAAGATTGGAGAGTAGAAGATATGCTGCACTTCAAGGAGCAACTACAGAGTTTAGAAAGATGGAGGGGATTACTTATAATCCAAATGAGAATGTTGTCTATATAGCTATGAGTTCTATTGGAAAAGGTATGGAAGATAACAAGAAAAAAGGCAAGCCAAATCCAAAATATGACAAACTTGGAAACAATGACATAAGACTTCCATATAATCCTTGTGGAACAGTGTATGAGTTGGCTCTCTCTTCAAGTGCATATGACTTAAATGGTAAGAAAATCAACTCTGCATATGTACCGACTAAAATGGAAGGTTTGGTATCTGGCTTTGTTGATAAATCTATAAAAGGAAATAAGTGTTCAGTTACATCTTTAGCTAATCCAGATAATGTTACATTTATCCCAAATAGCTCAACTCTTCTAATTGGTGAAGATACAGGTAGCGGACATCAAAATGACTATATCTGGTCATTTAACACAGATAAGAAAAAGTTAACTAGAATTGAGACTACTCCTTATGGAAGTGAGACTACTTCACTATACTTCATAAACAACATAAAAGGAAATGGGTACATCATGAGTGTAGTTCAGCACCCTTATGGCGAGAGCGATCAAGATAAAGCTAGAAGTAAAGATGAAAAAAGAGCATATACTGGCTACATCGGACCATTACCGGTAATTAATAAATAATTCAACCACACATGTAGAGAATTTTCTCTACATGTTCTTACCCAAAGGAAAGATGATGTTAAAATATGCAAAAATAGCGCTATCACTGGTAGCTTTAGCTACTCTATCTCAAGCTTGGGAGATTGAAAAAAAAGTTATAGTTGATGAGCCTTTAGATAAAATAGTGTTGGAAAATAGAACACTTAGTTTAGATGTAGGTATAGGTAGTGGAGCATACCATTTCAAATCTGATCCTAAAAATGTTATATATACCATAACAGATAGAGGACCAAATATAAAGTGTAAAGATTCGCTAAAACTGATGGGAAAAAAACTTTGTAAAAAAGGAAAAATTTTTCCTACTCCAAACTTTTCACCTACAATTTATAAAATTGCTCTGTATGATAATTGGTACAAAATTTTAGAAAAAATTCAAATAAAAGATAGAGATGGAATACCAGTTAGTGGTATATCCAATAAGGGAACTGAAAATGCATATGATTTAAAGGGAAATCCTTTAAAGTTTGATCCAAACGGTTTAGATGCTGAAGCTTTAGTTAAGTTAAGTGATGGTACATTTTGGATAGCTGAAGAGTATGGTGCATCTATACTTCATTTAAGTAGTGATGGAAGAATTTTAAAGAGAGTTGTGCCAAAAGGATTTAAAAAGAATTTAAATGGTGCAAATTACGATATAAGTGAATCTCTGCCATTCATAGTTTCTAAAAGAAAACTAAACAGAGGAATCGAATCAATTGGCGTAAGTCCTGATGAAAAAACACTTTACTTCTCTATGCAGAGTCCTTTAGCAAATCCTAATGTAAAAACATATAAAAAATCTAAAAATGTTAGAATTTTCAAATATGACATAGCAAAAGACAAAGTACTTGGGGAGTATGTTTATAAACTTGATAATCCAAATACATTTGCTTTAGACAAAAACAAAAAACAGAGCTCTATAAAAGTTAGTGAACTTGCTGCAGTTGGAAATGATGAGCTAATAGTGCTTGAGAGAATTTCAAAAACTACAAAATTTTATAGAGTAAAATTAGAAGACTCTTTATCTATACTTGATACAAAGTGGGATGATAAAAATACTTCACCTTCACTTGAAGAAACTTCAAATTTTACAAAGTATCTAAATAAAGAGTTAGTACTAGATACAAGCTCACTTAAAGGAATGCCAAAAAAAGTAGAGGGTCTTGCTTACATAGATAAAAATAATTGGATTTTAGTTAATGATAATGATTTTGGAATAAATGGTTATAAATCTTTTATAATCAAAATTAAAAACTGACATTGTTTATATAGAGCACTCTTTGGATATAACTAGGAGATCACTATGAGGTATTTTCTTATTTTTTTCATATCGATAAATGTTGCTTTTGCCTTAAACAGTTGTAAAACTTGCCACGATTCTATAAACAAAGAACTTAAAAAGTCTTATAGTGATATCCACTATGAAAGCAAAATGTTTGGTGAAATTCAAGATTTTGCAAATAAAATTGATGAGCCTACATGTACTATGTGCCATGGAGGAAATAGTAAAACTTTTGATATAAAAAAAGCTCACAAAGGAGCTCCAAAAAATCACTTTGGTGGATTAAAAATATTTTTAAAAAATCCAGAAAATGATATAATAGGAAATGAAAAAATTTGCCTACAATGTCATAGTGCTGGAAATTAAATATGCTAGATAAAAAATGGACTAAAATAACAAAAGAATTGGACTTCGCTTTTCAGCCCATAGTCAATATTCAAAGTGGGGAAATTTTTGCGGTTGAAGCACTTTTGAGAAATACAAAAGAAGCTGGGGGATTTTACTCAATTTTTAATCTATTTGATGAAGCATTTCATGATGGAGTTCTATACCAACTAGATTTAGAGTTAAGACTTAAGGCAGTTGAGAAATTTTCTAAGATAGAGATAAGAAATTTAAATCTTTTTTATAATTTAGATAACAGAATACTCTATATGCCAGACTTTAAAGTTGGCAATACTGAACAAATCCTTAAAAAATTTAATCTAACTAAAGAGCAAATATGTTTTGAACTTAGTGAAAGAGGCACACTGCAAGATCCAAGCAGTGTTACTAACATGGTAAGAAGGTATAAGCAAGAAAATTTTAAAATAGCAATTGATGACTTTGGTACAGGAATTGCCGGATTTCAAATGCTATATTACTCTGAGGCAGATATAATTAAAATAGATAGATTTTTTATACAAAACATACAAAGTGATAACAAAAAAAGGCTATTTTGCTCACATATTATAGATATTGCGCACATAATGGGTATAACTGTAATTGCTGAGGGAATTGAAACAAAAGAGGAGTATTATACTTGTAAAGAGATTGGTGCAGATCTCATACAAGGATACTTTATACAAAAACCTCAAATAAATTTTTTGAACATTAAGAAAAATTATACTTCGATAAAAGAGCTATATGAAAAAGATTTGAGAGACAACAATGCCAACAGATTGGACACAAAAAAAATAGAAAAAGTTGAGCCTTTAGAGATTGAAGGTTTTAACTTTCATAAAGTTTTCAAATATTTCAAAAAGAATAAAAGCAGATCTTTTATACCTATTGTCAATAAAAACCTAAAGCTTATAGGTGCAATTTATGAGAGAGATGTTAGAGATCTCTCCTATTCACAGTATGGTATGTCTCTAGCTTGCAATGACAAAGCAAATACAAAATTAAAAGGCTATATAAAAGATGTTATTAGTGCAGAGATAAGTTGGAGTGTAGATAAAATTTTAGAAATTTATAATATAAACAGAGATACATCAAATGGAATTTTTATTACAAAAAATTCTAAATATTTGGGATATGTAAGTCTGAATAATCTGCTTCACCTCTCATACAAAAGAAATATAGAAATTGCAACTGAAAAGAACCCTCTAACCAAACTAGAAGGTAATAGAAGTATAGATAAGTTTTTAAAGAAAGTTTTTGAAAATAATTCTGAAGAACTATACACAATTGTATATTTTGATTTTAATAATTTTAAACCATTTAATGATGTTTATGGGTTTAGAAAAGGCGATAGGGCAATTCTTCTTTTTAGTGAAATTTTAAAAAAATACTCCCCTCCTTCAGCTTTCATTGGTCATATTGGAGGTGATGACTTCTTTTTAGGATTTAAAAGTGTAAAATATGAAAATATTTTTAAAATTGTAAAAACTATTCAAGAAAAGTTTAAAAATCAAGTAACTTCATTGTATTCAAAAAAAGATAGAGAAGCAAATTTTATTAAGACTAAAGATAGATTTGGAATAGAAAGAAAGTTTGAGCTTTTAAGAGTAAGTGCAGCTATAATTGAAATTTATCCACACAATAAAAAAAGTGAATTTGATTTTGAAATAGGCAAAATAAAAAAAGAGTCAAAAAAGTACGATACACCAATAGGTTGTTCATTTTTAAAAACTTTGTAACTATTTTGTAACCAAACTAGTATAAAATCCGAATCAAATAAAAAAAGGTATGGTATATGGAAAAGTTGTTTCAAAAGATTTCACTTGCAAGTGCGACTTTGGTATTGGTAATTTTGGTGGGCATATTTATAACACTTTTTAATGCCTCAAAACCTGCTATTGATGAATTTGGCTTAAAATTCATAGTAGATCCTACTTGGAATAAAGAGGTTCCAATAGAAAATCTTCAGCCCAAAGCTGTTGAAGAGAAACCCGTTGAAGAGGTCAATGAAGATGTTGTTCCTATGGATGATGAAATTATAGATGAGGATGCAGACGGGGGACTTACCAAAACAATTTATGGGGGGTTAATCCCTATAGTTGGTACTTTTCTCTCAACTCTCATTGCTCTGTTTTTTTCACTCCCAATAGCTATGGGGATTGCCATCTTTTTAGCAGAAATTGCTCCTAAAAATATCTCTAAAACTGTTGGAATTGCCATAGAGCTACTAGCAGCAATTCCTAGCATAATCTTTGGTATGTGGGGACTTTACTACTTTGCTCCAATAGTTGCAAATTTGGTTGGAGGCTACCAGGTTTCACTCCTGACTGCAGGATTGGTTTTGGGAGTTATGATTCTGCCTTTTATGGCAGCAGTTACAAGAGATAGTATGAATACAACTCCGGATGTCTTAAAAGAGTCAGCCTACGCGCTTGGAGCTACAAAGTTTGAAGTTATAAAAGATATAATCTTTCCATACTCAAAAGTTGGAATCATTGGCTCAATCATACTAGCTCTAGGAAGAGCTTTGGGAGAGACTATGGCAGTAGCATTTCTAATTGGCTCTATATTTTCACTTCCTACAAAGCTTACAGACCCAACCGTCTCAATTCCGGTTGCAATGGCAAATAACTTTGGAGAAGCTAGTGGACTTGGAGAGAGTGCTCTGTTTTATTTAGCGCTAATCCTCTTTATACTCTCCTTTGGAGCCATATCTGCAGCTAAATTCTTCTTTTTAAGAAAGGTTCAAAAATGAGATTAGTTATAAATAAAATTGTACTACTGCTGTGTATATTTTCTGCAATGATTGGTTTGGCATTTTTAGGCTGGATTCTTTTAACTCTATTTTTAAAGGGTCTTAGCTCTATGCATTTTGACCTTTTTATAAATGACCTTATAAACGGAGGGCTTAGAAACTTGATTGTGGGGCAGTTAGTCTTAGCTGGACTTGCAAGCTTGGTTGGAGTTCCACTAGGTTTGGTTGCCGGGATATACATAAGAGAGTATGGGTTAGGAAGATACGCTGATACGATTAGAAACCTAAGTGACATAATGGTTTCAGCACCCTCTATTGTAATTGGAGCATTTGTTTATGCTATTGTGGTTGTGCCAAGTGGTGGAACAAGTGGTTTTGCAGGAAGTATAGCTCTTGCGATTATGATGATTCCAATAGTAATCAACACAACCGATAGTATGCTAAGCTTGGTTCCAAAAGAGTTAAGAGAGGCTGGAATGGCACTTGGGGCTAGTAAATACAAAGTGATTATAGACATTGTCATAAAAGCTGCTAAAGTTGGAATTATGACTGGAATTTTACTGGCTTTTGCTAGGATTGTTGGTGAGACTGCTCCTTTGCTATTTACAAGTGAAACTAGTAACTACTTCAACTTAGACTTAACCAAAAGTTTTCCATCTTTAACAGTGAGCATATATGACTTAGCAAATGAACCTCTGCAAAAGAGTAGAGACTTAGCTTGGGCAGCTTCATTTATACTTACAGTTATGGTTTTAATTATAAACTTAACTGGTAGATTTTTAACAAGAAAAAAAGGATAATAATATGGCACAAAATGTAATGGATATAAAAAAGTTTAGCTTTACTTATGCTGGAGCACCAGCTCCTTCACTTAAAAATATAAATATGCCAATAGAGAAAAACAAAATAACGGCTCTAATAGGTCCTAGTGGATGTGGAAAATCAACTCTTCTTAGAGCAATGAATAGAATCCACGATCTCTACCCAGGCAACCAGTATGATGGAAGAATTGATCTTCTAAACGAAGAAACAGGAGAGATGGAGAACATTCTTGAGATAAAAAAAGAGAATGAGTTTATAAGGCTTCGCCAAAAAGTCGGAATGATTTTTCAAAAGCCAACACCATTTCCGATGAGCATATTTGATAATGTCGCTTATGGATTAAAGATTGATGGGATTAAAAACGCAACAGAGTTGAAAGACAGAGTAGAAACTGCTCTAAAAGGCAGTGCTTTATGGAATGAGGTAAAAGATAGACTAAAAGAGTCCGCAATGGGACTAAGTGGTGGTCAGCAGCAAAGATTGTGTATTGCTAGAGCAGTTGCAGTTAAGCCAGAAGTTATCCTTTTTGATGAGCCGACAAGTGCACTTGATCCTATAAGTACCGGAGCAATTGAGGAGCTTTTGGTTGAGCTTAAAAAAGATGTGAGCATTGCAATAGTTACTCACAACATGCAACAAGCAAGCCGTATAAGTGATTTTACTGCATTTATGTACTTAGGTGACTTGATAGAGTTTGACAAAACAGAGACTATCTTTTTAAACCCAAGTGAAAAACAGACAGAAGATTATATAACAGGGAGATTCGGATAATGTTGGAAAATTATGTAAATGAATTGAAAAAAGTAAAAACAGATATAAAAGAGTTGCTCAATGGGCTAGAAAGTGCAAATACATTAATATATGAAGCACTATATGAGTGCGATAAAGATAAATTTACCAAAGCTAAATCATATATAAAAAATATTTCAAGTAAAACCGATGCTATAGATAACTCAATCATAAAGCTACTTGCTCTTTATGCTCCAGAAGCAACAGACCTAAGGGAGGTTGTATCATACCTTAAAATGACAAATGAAATTTTAAGAGCATGCACAAACACAAGAAGCTTTATAAGAGGTTTACTTGAAGTATGTGATTATATAGATAAAAATGCTATAAATGAGTACGCTATGCCCCTACAAAATTCTACGCTAAAAGCTATAAAAATTGTAAATAGTATGTTAGATACAGATTGTGTAGATGATTTACAAGACTGTTTCAATGAAGTTTTGATTGAGGAAAACAAAACTGATGATCTATATGAGTTGCTAGAAAAAGCTATCTTAGATGAATCTAATGATAATTTTGAAAAGGTACACACTATCTTAAGAGCATTTAGAAAGAGTGAAAAGATCGCTGATCGTGCTATAAGTATGGCAAATTTACTTGTTTACATTAAGGTTGGTGGAACTATGCAAAGGGTATAATACCCATTATGAGTACTATACTAATTGTTGAAGATGAAGAGGATTTGCTAGATTTATTGGAGTATCATTTAGAGAAGGATGGACATGAATGCATTTGCTGTCTTGATACTCCAAATGTTATAAGCATACTTGAAGAGGAAAATGTAAGCCTTATTATAATGGATAGAAATTTACCAAGTGGTGAGGGCTCACTCTTCATAAAAGAGCTAAGAAAGAGTGGTCACAATACTCCTGTGATGTACTTAAGTGCAAAAGATAGCCCACAAAATATATTAGAAGGATTTGATAGGGGCGGTGATGACTATATTACTAAACCATTCAATATTGAAGAATTAAAAGCTAGGGTTAGGGCTGTACTAAAAAGAGTTGATAAAAGTAGCGATGTGCTTAAGTTTAGAGATATCTTATATGAAGCAAAGACAAAGAGTGTAAAAATTGAAAATATAGATGTTAATCTAACAGCACTAGAGAGAAATCTAATGTTAGAATTTTTAAAAAATCCAAATATTTTACTTACTCGAGAAACTCTTTTGCAAAATGTTTGGGGAGATAGTTATGAAAAGCAGAGCAAAACTGTTAATGTAGCTGTAAAAAGACTAAAAGAAAAGATCGACCCTGATGGTAAAAAAAAGTATATTAAGACTGTTAGGGGTGAGGGCTATATGCTTTGCTAAAGCTTCACGAAATATATTTTAGAAAATTTGTTTCAATCTTTATACTTCTTTTTATTGTTGTGGGTACTATAGTCTATTATTGGCTAAAAGATATATACATTACTCAAGTAGAAAAAAGCTTAAAAAACGATTTAAACCTTATAGCGCTGATTGTAAAAAAAGATAACGATTTTGACAATCTAGCCATCTATGTCAAAGAGAAGCTAAACACAAGACTAACAATAATAGATAAAGATGGTAATATATTAGCAGAATCAAATGAAGATAAAACAAAAATGGAAAATCATAAATATAGAGATGAGATTATAGAGGCTTCTAAAAATGAGTTCGGAAAAGCTATAAGAGTCTCTAAAACTATAGGAAAAAATTTACTCTATATTGCGAAAAAAGTAGAAATTAATGGACAAATTTTATATGTTAGAGTTGCAAAAGAGATTTTAAAAATAAATAAAGTTTTATACTCTTTAGCTTTTCAAGTAGGTATAGTTTTAATCATATTTTTTATAGTAGCTTTTTATATAGCATATAAGATAAGCCTAAAACTTCAAAAAGAGACAAAGAGAATTTTAAAGTTTCTTCTAGAGTTGACTAAAAAAAGAAAAAATCTATATATAAACTCAAATTTTTCTCAGGAGTTTTTTGAAATAACAAAACTTTTAAGCAAAGTAGCAAGAGTTTTAGCAAAACAAGATAAGCAAAAAGCAAAATATACCGCTAAGCTAAAAAGTGCAAATACTCAAAAAGATGATATCATTTCGGCAATCTCGCATGAATTTAAAAATCCAATAGCTGTCATAAATGGATATAGTCAAACACTCTTAGAAGATCAAAATATAAATGAAACTATAAGAGCAAAATTTCTTAAAAAAATACACTCAAATGGAGAAAAACTTTCACTACTAATAGACAAACTAAGACTTTCAATAAAACTAGATGATAAAAAATTATCTTTAAATTTAACAACTATAAATTTAAATAATTTAGTAAACTCTATCACTCAAGATTTAAAACAGACCTATAAATATAGAAATATAATAATCTATTCTGATGGTGAAATACTAATCAAAGCTGACTCTACTTTAATGGAAGTTGCAATTTCAAATATAGTTGAAAATGCACTCAAATATTCTGATGACGATATAAAAATAATAATCAACCAAACCTCTCTTAGTGTTATAGATAGTGGCATAGGAATTAGCTCTTATGAAATAGATAAAATAACAAAAAAATTTTACAGAGTATCAAACAATACTTGGAATAACTCTTTAGGGCTTGGCTTGACCATAGTTTCAAATATATTAAAACTACATAATTTTAAGCTCGAGATCCATAGTAGCGAAAATCATGGTTCAACATTTACCATAGTATATTCATGATAAAAGCTTTAGAACTATATAGTGGTATTGGGGGCTTTAGCAAAGCAATAGAAGGTTCCAATATAGAAGTTTTTGAGGCATTTGAACAAAATGAACATGCGATTAAAACCTATAAGGGCACCTCTATAAACCCTAGCATATCTCAGAGGGATAAAAAAAGATGAGATTGTGAAAAATCTTTTTTGAAGCGTAGCTGAAGCTACGGTGATAAAAAGTTTTTTGCAATATCGCTTTTTTTATCCCTCCCTTT
>JALSLU010000166.1 GCA_026988125.1 Sulfurospirillum sp. | reverse complement strand
AGACTGCACCACTTCTTAGGGTTGTAAAATCTTTTTTTAAAACCTCTAGAGTCTTTTTTATATGCTCTTGTTGATCTGCATAGATTTCATTTAGTTCCATATTCATCCTTCATTAGTAATTTTGTTGACATTTTATTGCCTATTGAGATTATCACTCTTGTTCTAAATTTTTTTAATTTTTTATTTAAATTTAGTTTTATTTCACCATTATTTAGCTCTACTCTAGAAGAGCCAAAGCCACTTATGTAGTAGTAGCCATGTTTTGAATTTTGATCAGTTTTCACTTGTAAAAACTTAAGTACTCCATCTTCTGGATAACTTTTTGGAGAAATCCATTTTGCATCTAGCGCCTTTATCTTTAGAAAATAATCTAAATTACTTTTGCCTACTAAAGCGCTTCTATCTAAATCATATATATCACTAAATGAAGCGATTGCACCCATATTTTGGTTCAAAATCGCATCAAAACCATATGATTTTGCAATCTCTTTTACCCTTTTGGTGTACTCTCCATATGGGTATGAGAAATATTTTGGTTTTATACCTAATTTCTCTCTAAAGACTTTAAGACCTATTTCAAAATCTTTTTTTAAATCGCTAGTAGACATTTTACTCATATGACCATGTCCATAAGAGTGAAATTCTAAAGAGCCATATCTTGAGATCTCTTTTAGCTCTTTCCAGCTTAGATAATCTTTGTAGCCTTTTTGGGTTGCCTCTACATAAACAAACATTGAAAAGGGGTACCCATACTCTTTAAAAACTTTTAATCCATTTTTATAAAAACTTTTAAAATTGTCATCAATAGTCAAGACTACCCATTTTTCAGGTATGGTCTCCTTATTTTTTAGTGCATTTATAAGTTTGTTCAATGTTATAACTTTGTAGCCATTTTTGTTAAAAAAATCAAATTGATTTTTTAAATCTTTTATGCTTGTATTTGTACTAGGGTATCGATTATCTCCGAATCTATGATAAACAAATATGTGTGCATTTGCCCATAGAGTAAGTGAACTTATGAGCAAAAGCAAAAAAGTCTTCATTTTACCCTTTTAATTCTCTTTTGGAGCTTTGGGAACTTGTGGAAGTTCTGGTGCAACAGGAACTTCACTCTTTTGAATCTTTATATCTTCAACTATAGAAACTTTTTTTTCTTGATTGTAAAAGTAACCAAGTGCTATTGTATTGCCGACAAAAATCAATCCTATAACAAATGTAAACTTAGCCATAAAACCTGCTGGTCCTTTTGCACCAAATAGTGATTCATTACTTCCACTATATGCTCCTAATCCTATAGAAGAGCTTTTTTGAAGCAAAACTGCTACTGTGATTACTGCTGCTAGTACAAATTGTAAAATCAGTAAAACTGATGTCATTTTTTATATCCTTCATTAACCTATTTTTTTGATTCTAAAATCTCTGATTCTTGTAATCAAGAGTGTAGAGTAACGGAGTATTATACCTAAAAATTTTAAAAACTAGATAAATAGTAACAAAAAAAAATCAAATATTTTAAAGCAAAGCTATAAGTATAAATTAAAATTATAAAAATTATAAATTAAATAATTTATTTAAGTTTAGAATATAATATAGTATAATAACAAATATAATAAAAGTAAATATTTATTTACTATATTAATAAATTATAATTAAAATAAAAATGAATTATATCTAAATAATTATAAAATAAGTTTTTATAATTATTTAGATAAGTAAATATTTTAATAATTAATATTATTAAAAAGATTTCATTTCAAACCTTAAAGTAAAAAATTAAATTAATTTGCATATTTTATGCAAATTAATTTAAAAATCACCAAAAAAAGTAAAAATTTATAAACTTTTTTGGAAAATTTTGTAAAAAAAATTATTTTTTTAAATTTTTTTATATTCCCTAAAGTAGGACTTCTGTTTAATCTGGCATCAATGTAAATTATTTTTTACTATTGTAGATAAGATTTTATTAAGGAAACATCTTTACAATTATATTTACAAATTAAAATTTGGGTTTTTTCAGTAGAGTTGAAAGCTTAAACCTTAAAGATAAAAGGAGAAGAGATGAAAGTAGAGATCTCAAGAAGGAGATTTCTTCAAGGTAGTGTAGCACTTAGTATAGCTGGGGGTGTTAGTTTAACACCTTCTCAAATAATTGCTAGTGCTAAAGCTGCTACCAAGCCAGAAGATTTTGGCAAAACGAAGAAAGTAGCTACGCTATGTGAAATGTGCGTAAATAAATGTGCTGCGTTTGCTTATGTAAGAAATGGAGTGATTACAAAGCTAGATCCAAATCCTCACTTTCCTAAATCAAGAAATATGTTGTGTCCAAGAGGAAATTGTGGTATTGCAGCGATATATGATGAGGATAGATTAAAATATCCACTCATTAGAGATGGTGAAAAAGGAAGTGGAAAATTTAGAAGAGTTAGTTGGGATGAAGCTTACTCCTATATAACAGAAAAGTTAGTAAAAATTTTGGATGAGGAGAAGGATAATCGTTCAACCGTAGCATTTTGTGCTGGAGAGGGAATGGCGGAGCATACCTTTAAAAATTTCTATACAGGTTTTGGTTCATCTCACTTTTTAAACCATGCTACTTTGTGTTTAGCAACAACAGTGTCTGGGTACTCTTTAACTATAGGAAGTTATGGTCAAGCAGATTTAGAAAATGCCAAATACATTATAATGGCAGGAGCAAATAGAGCTGAGGCAATTTTAACTCCAGATACACTAGATTTATTTAAAAGAACAAGAGGTAGAGGAGCCAAGTTAATCTGCGTAGATCCTAGATTTACCAACACCGCAGCTAAATCAGATAAATGGTTAGGCATAAAAGTGGGAACAGATTTAGCATTTGTTTTAGCTTTAACCTATGTTGCAATAAAAGAGGAAATTTACAATAAAGAGTTTGTAAAAAATAATTTTAATGATTTTGAGAGTTATAAAAATCATATACTTAGCAATAACTACACACCTGAGTGGGCTGAGAAGATTACAGGAATAGAAGCGTCAGATATATATGAGATTGCAAGAGAATTTATGGCAAATGCTCCTAGAGCAATTTACTATCAAGGAAGAAGAACAACTTGGAGTAAAAATGATTTTCAACTTAGAAGAGCGCAGGCTCTCTTGACGGCTTTAGCAGGCTCAATAGATACTAAAGGTGGAATTTGTTTTGGTAAAAAAATCCCTATAAAGGGGCATGAAGTTCCATCTCCTCTGTATGATAATGCAAGAGGAAGGATTGATGCTACTGAGGCTGCTGTTGTTGGTGGAAGTGGAACATGGGTAGGCTTTAGAAATAAAGTCTTGGAAGGTAGGGCGGAGTACCCTATAAGAGCTTTATTTAACTATAAGCATAATCCAATGCAAAATATGCCAAATAGTAAAAAAACAGAAGAGTTTTTAAAAAAGCTTGATTTGGTTGTAACTATAGATACTATGCCAAGTGATACAGTGCTATTGAGTGATGTAGTATTGCCTGAGTGTACATATTTGGAAAGAACCGATCCTCTCAAAGTTTTTGGAGGAATTGAGCCTGCTATTGCTCAAAGAAATAAAGTAGTTGAGCCAATGTTTGAGAGTAAGCCAGTAATTGAAATTATGAGAGGATTAACTAAAAAACTATCTAAACCTCTTTTTGAAATTACCAAAAAGTATGATGAAGAGGTTCAAGATATGATTGTTGAAGATGGTGAAAAGAGTGTTTTTGAAGAGGAGTTCAATTTAGCAAAAGCATTTGAATCTTCTCAAGAGGAGCTAAATCATCACGCTGTATCTGATTATGAGGGAGCAGCTGAACAGTTGGAAAAAATTGGAGTATTTTATCCTAATATGGACAGATACTTTAAAAAGATAGGTGTAAATGATTATGAGTACTACCCTGAAGATAAAAAATTCTATTCCGTTAGAAATGGAAAATTAAAAACGGCTTCTGGTAAAGTAGAGTGTAATTTAAAATCTCTTGCTAAAAAGGGAATTGATCCTATGCCGACATGGAAAAAAGAGTATGAGCTTGAAATTCCAAACGGAAAGTTTAGATTTGTTACAGGTAGACATGCACAATTTACTCAATCAGGAACGGCCAATAATAAAATGTTATTGGATTTAGTACCAACAAATTACCTTTGGATCAATAAAAGAGTAGCCAATAAATTGGGAATAAAATTTGGTGATGATGTGGAAGTGGTAAGTAAAGTGGGCAAAACAAAGATAAAAGCATACCCTACTGAGAAGATTGGACCAGAAACTCTATTTTTTATACATGGTTTTGGTAACTATTCTGAAGATTTAACTTTGGCACACAATAATGGTGGTAGAGATGCTGAAATTTTAGAAGATGGGATTGAACCAATGCATGGCTCAACCTGTCTACACGATACTATCGTAGAAATAAGAAAGGTTTAATCATGGCTCGTTATGGAATGGCATTAGATTATAAAAATTGTATAAACTGTAGAGCATGTGAAACAGCATGTAAAGCGGAAAATGGAATTTTGCCTGGTAAAGATAACTATAGAATTTGGATTGGGCAAAAAGAGGCAGAAGGTGAGTGGCCAAATATCTCCATCGTTTCTCAAACATATCACCCAAGTCAGTGTCAGCATTGCGATAATGCACCTTGTCAGCAGGTTTGCCCAACAAATGCGACATACTACGATGAAAATAGGGTAGTTAGGGTTGACCCCGAGAGGTGTATATTGTGTACTTACTGTATAAATGCATGTCCTTATGATGCAAGATATGTAGATGACAGAACAGTTACGGTAGATAAGTGCAATTTCTGCTCCGATACAAGACTAGCCAATGGAGAAACTACAACAGCTTGTCAAGCTACTTGTCCAACAAAAGTTAGAACTTTTGGTGATTTGGATGATCCAAATAGTGAAATTTCACAACTTTTAAAAACAAGAGAGTATAAGCAAGTTAAAGAGCATTTAGGCACTAAGCCAAAATTATTTTATCTAATATAGAGGTGTTATTATGAATGAATTATCAATTAAAGAGTTGTTTAGGTTTGAAAAAACACCACTAAATCTATTAATTGCAATTTTAACAGTGGGGTTATTGGGTATTTTTGTTGCTGGAGCTACATACTATTTTATACATGGGCATCATGCATTTAATGTAACTAGACAACATCCTTGGGGATTGCTTATTGCTATGTATGTTTTCTTTGTTGTTTCTAGTACAGGACTTTGTATTATCTCCTCTATTGGGCATGTGTTTGAGGTAAAAGAGTTTCAAGTCATAGGCAAAAGGGCAATTGCTGGAGCAATTATAACTCTGCTTTCAGGTTTTGCTGTAATTGCTTTGGAGGTTGGACATCCAGTTAGAATGTTAATATACAATGTTTTAACTCCAGGATTTACAAGTGCTATTTGGTGGATGGGAACGCTCTATGGAATTTATTTAGTATTTATCACTTTTGAGTTTTTCTTCCTGACTATAAAAGAAAATCATAAGTGGGCAAAAATATTTGGAATAGGTGGATTGCTAGCTGGTTTAGCTGCTCACTCAAATTTGGGTGCAGTTTTTGGTTTTTTAATTTCTAGACCAACTGCAAATGGTGTTTTTTATCCAGTTTACTTTATCTTATCGGCAATGATTACAGGTTGTTATCTGATTTACATCATATATGGTTTTAAATATAAAAATAGTTATCCAGCGAATATTAAGGCTATGTTATTAAAATTAAATAAAATTTTAGGTATGCTACTTGGGATACTAATATTTTTTGAAGCATGGAAAATAATTACAGCCCTTTATGGTACAATGCCAGAGAGAGCTGAAACTATTTTACATGTAATTAAAAGTCCAACATTTATTTTTGGAGAGGTTATTTTAGGGATGTTAATTCCATTTATAGTTATACTTTTTTCAAATGCCAAAGCTATAAAACCTATGGTTTATGTTTCTTTAGCTGGGATGGTGGGGATATTTTTTATGAGGTATGATTTAGTTCATGATACACTTATATACCCTATGGATACACTAAAAAGAAGTGAGTACCAACTGCCACCTACATTTATAGAGTACTTTCCTTCAGCTACAGAGTTTGCTATAGGTTTTGGAGGGATAGGAATAACTTTACTGTTATTTTACATAGCTGAAAAAGTTTTTAATTTGGATGTAGATACAAAACACTAACTAGAAAAAAGGAAAAAAGATGACAAAGAGATTTATAGGCGCTATAGTAGTAGCAGTTGCATTAGTCTTAGGAGGTTGTAGCACAACCCAACCAAGCGTAGCAAAGAAAGAGACGGGATCTCCAACACCAAA
>JALSLU010000165.1 GCA_026988125.1 Sulfurospirillum sp. | reverse complement strand
AACTTGGTTTAAAAACTGATGAAATAACGATTCAAAAAAATAGTATATGCGAAATCCCTTGGGCGCACGGCTGTTTTATGGCTTTTAAAATGGATGTATTTAAAAAACTTGGTGGATTTGATGAGCAGTTTTTTATGTATATGGAAGATGTAGATATTTGGCTAAGAGCAAAACAATATGGCAAAACAGTTATCAATACCAACTTTGAAATATATCATGAACACAGAAGGGGATCTTCTAAAAATATTAGGCTTTTCTATTGCCATTTGGTATCAGCTGTTAAATTTTTTTTGAAGTATAAGTAAGATATAATTGGGGCAAAAAAGGAACTTGATGCCACAAATATGGACAAGGGCGGTATTGATAATATTTGATCTTGTTTTTTTTGGTGCATTGTTTTTTATATCGTGTAAAATAAGGGAGTCCTTAGATAAGCTTTTAGGTGTCATTTTTCAGCCACCACTATTTCAAAATTTTCTTATAGTTATTTTTACGATTATGCTATTGCTTTATTATGAAAAGATCTATAACTTTCGCTATGATTTTTGGCAAGAAACCCTTAAAATTTGGAGATCTATATTTTTTGCATTTTTAATTTTTATGGCACTTTTGGCTCTTACAAAAAATAATTTGTATTACTCTAGGGTTTTTTTGATGGTATATTTTAGTATTGCTTTTGTGTTTTTCCCAGTTTTTAAAAGATATACCAAAAAATTGTTATTTATGTTTCCTCTATTTCGCAGTAAAGTTTTATTGATTGCTGAAGATAAGGAGGAAAAGCAAAAATTTGCACAAGAGATAAAAGATAATTGGTATCTAGGTCAAATGCTCGTAGAAACAAATGCTAAAAGCGTTATTATTATATCAAAAGGGATAGATATTGCAAGATTGAATAAAATTATCGAAGAAAACCTTGCAAAACACAAAGAGCTTTTTATAGTTCCATATATCTCGGAGATAAATTTTAGCCATTCAAATATACTTGAGTATTATAATATTAGGTTAAACACCATTCAAGTAGAAAATAAACTTTTAGAGAGAAAAAATGTTTTTCTTAAAAAACTTTTCGATTATGCTTTCGCATTTATTACACTTCCATTTGTACTTATCATACATATTATAATCTCTATTTTAATTAAATTGGACTCTGTTGGTGAGATTTTTTTTAGGCAAAAAAGGCTTGGTAAAGATGGTAAAGTTTTTTGGGTTTATAAATATAGAACGATGCACACCAATGGGGATGCATTATTAAAACAATATTTGCAAGAGAATCCTGATGAAATAGAACACTACGAAAAGTATCACAAATATAAAAATGATCCTCGCATTACAAAAGTAGGGAAAATTTTAAGAGCAACATCGCTTGATGAATTACCGCAAATTATAAATGTATTAAAAGGTGAGATGAGCTTTGTAGGACCAAGACCATATATGACATCTGAATCTAAAAAATTGGGTAAAAATAAACATTTCATACTTAAAGTCAAACCTGGGATTACAGGACTTTGGCAAGTAAGTGGCAGAAATAATCTTACTTTTAAAGAGCGAAACGAACTTGAAGTTTGGTACATAAAAAACTGGTCACTGTGGGCTGATTTTGTAATTTTGATAAAAACTATCAAAATTGTACTTACTAAAGTGGGAGCAAAATAAGTGCGCTAAGCAAAACTAAAAACAATGAGGTTAGACAATACAGCCCAAAGAAAGGCTAATCACAACAAGTTAGGAGGTAACAAATAGCTTGAAGCTGTAGCAAGAACAGTCTCTCAGCCACAATGCAAAAGTACAAAGGTGTTCAGCCCCGAAATTTTCCTTTGTCACATTCGATTAAGGTTCTCGTTGACCTAAGGTCAACATTGAAATAGACAAAGAGTAAGTATTTTTTAAGCTTTTAGCACCACCCAAATTAAATCCGAATTATGCAATAGGGTTCATAAAATTAACATTTATCGCCTAACCTATGGCATAATTCGGGTTAAAAGGCGAGTCTCTTTCGAGGGTGTCAGGGTCTGAGCCCATCGCAGGTAAAATAGTTTGTTTTACAGTACCCTCCCCCACAAAATGGGATGCTAGGCAAAAAAACTATGATCTTATCTCTTTTAACTTCTCTTTAACAGCTTCTACATGACCTTTTACTCTCACCTTCTCCCATATAGCCTCAATTGTACCTTCTGGCGAAATTAGAAAGGTTGAGCGAACTACTCCCATATATTCTCTTCCACACATCTTTTTTAATTGCCATACTCCATACTTTTGGCAAACCTCTTTCTCCTCATCGCTTAAAAGAGTAATCTTTAAACTCTTTTTTTCAATAAAATTTCTATGTTTCTTTGGGCTATCTGGACTAACACCCAAAACAACAGCATCCAAACCTTCAAACTCTGGCAGTAAATTTGTAAAATCACAAGCCTCTGTAGTACATCCTGGAGTATTATCTTTTGGATAAAAATACAGAACAACCCACTTTCCACTTAAATCTCTTAAGCAAACTTCAACCTCATCCTGATTTGGCAAACAAAATTCAGGAGCTTTATCACCAATTTTTAACATCTTTTATCCTTTAACTAGAATTATACAATAGGCTTCACCAAATGACACCTATCACCTAGTTTAATAAATCCTACTGCATAATTCGGGTTTAAAAATTTTTCTGATTATACCAAACTAGAACTTTAGTTGCAAAATTAATTTAAAAATTTGATATAATTATCATCGCAAGTAAACTAAGGAGACAGAACAATGAAAATTATATGTCCGCATTGTGAAGCTATAAATAGTGTTCCAAAAAAAGAGACATACAAAAAAGCAAATTGTGGAAAGTGTAAAAATTCACTTTTACAAAACAAAATTTTAACCGCAAATTCAGATAATATAGATAGGATTTTAAAAAACTCTGATATTCCTGTAATTATTGATTTTTGGGCACCTTGGTGTGGACCTTGTAAAATGTTTGCTCCAATTTTTGGTGCTGTTGCGATGGAGTTTCCTCTCAAGGCTCTTTTTGTTAAAATCAACACTCAAGATGAACAGTTTTTAGCTTCAAGATTCAAAATAAGAAGTATCCCAACTCTTGTGGTTTTTAAAAACCAAGAGGAGATACATAGGGTTAGTGGTGCTATGGATGAAAATAGTTTCATAAATTTTGTAAATAAATTTGTTTAGACCAATAAGTAAGCTTGTTGCAAAAATATTGCAACAAGTTAAAAAATAACAACAGACTTTATCTGTGTATAGTCCTCCTCTATTGCATACTTAGGTCCCTCTTTTCCTATACCACTTAGCTTTACTCCTCCATATGGCTGTATATCAAACCTTAGAGTTGGTATGTCATTTACAACAACTCCACCAGCCTCAAACTCATCTATAGCTCTCTTAGCAAGCGTTAAATCATTTGTAAAAATAGAGTGTTGCAGTCCATATAGAGAGTTGTTGATTTTATCTCTTGCCTCTTCAAAATCATCTACTTTAACTAGAGAAACAATTGGTGCAAAAACCTCCTCACAAACTATTTTCATACTATCTGTTACATCTTTTAAAACTGTTGGATAGTAACTCAATCCCTCAGCTTTGTTTCCACAAACTAGAGTTGCTCCTTCATTTATTGCAGATTGAACCCATCTTTTTACCCTATCTAATGCATCTTCATTTATAAGAGGTCCTATGAATGTATCCTCTTCATATGGTGAGCCAACTTTTAATTTTTTTGTCTCCTCTTCTAAAGCTTTTGAAAATTTTTCATATACCTCTTTGTGTATATAGATTCTTTGAAGTGATATACAAACTTGTCCTGAGTTTATAAATGCACCCATAGCACACTTTTTTGCACTATCTGTTATATCTGCATTTTTATCTATAAAAGTTCCAGCATTTCCACCTAGCTCTAGTGCAACTTTTTTGATTCCAGCACTTTTTAAGATAATTTCTCCTACTCCAACACTTCCTGTGAAGCTTATAACTCTTGGAATAGAGCTTTCAACCAAAGTACTACCAACCTCCACATCTCCATAAACTAAACTTAATGAATCCTTAGGTGCAAATCTACTCTGTATAAACAACTTTGCAAGTTTATAAGCAGTAAGTGGAGCCTCAGGGGTTGGTTTTAAAACTACGCTATTTCCAGCTACTAGAGCTGGAGCAATTTTATGTGCAACCAAATTTATAGGAAAATTAAATGGTGTTATAGCAACAACTACTCCAACTGACTCTCTTTTATAAAATGCTAGACTCTCTTTTCCACTTGGCGTTGCAGTTGTATCAAATGTTTCTCCATGTATATTTAGCATCGCACTTGCACTCAATTTTATAGTCTCTATTGCTCTGTTTACCTCAATACGAGAAAATTTAATTGGTTTGCCAACTTCATCAGTTATGGTCTTAGCAATATCTTCTCTTTGCTCTTCAAGTTTAGAAGCAACATCTAAAAGCCAATCAACCCTCTGATGAAGTGGTACTTTTTTATTTTTACAATAAGCCTCTTTGGCAACTTCAAGAGCCTCTTTGGCATCGTTTTTGTTACAAATTGCAACATACGAGACAATCTTTTTAGTGTGAGGATTTTTTCTACTCTCATACTCATAATTTTCTCTACATTTAGAGCCAATAAAAACTTTTGCCTTCACGAGTAAAACTCCTTTTAAACTATTTTTAGATAACATTATACCTATTTATGAATAAAGGATAGACAAACTATGGAAAAAGCTAAGTATATCTGGATGGATGGCGAGTTAGTTGAGTGGGACAAAGCTCAAACTCACATTTTAACTCATACGCTACACTATGGAAATGGTGTATTTGAAGGAACAAGAGCATATATGACAGAGGATGGTTTAGCTATATTTAAGCTTCAAGAGCACACTAAAAGACTTTTAAACTCAGCAAAAATTACAAGAATTTCTCCTAAGTACTCTCAAAAAGAGCTTGAAAATGCTCAAATAGAACTACTTAAAGTAAATGATTTTAAATCAAATGTTTACTTAAGACCTCTAATCTTTTTAGGATATGGAGTTATGGGTCTACACCATGTAAAAGCACCTGTTAAAACTGCAATTGCTGCTTGGGAGTGGGGAAGTTACCTTGGTGATGAAGGATTAGAAAATGGGATAAGGGTTAAAATCTCTTCATTTACTAGAAATCCTGTTAGCTCCACAATGGGAAAAAGTAAGGCTACAGCAAACTACCTAAATTCACAAATGGCAAAATATGAAGCTATTGAGGCTGGTTATGAAGAGGCTTTGCTACTAGATAGTGAAGGTTTTATAGCTGAGGGTAGTGGAGAGTGCTTCTTTATAGTTAGAGATGGCGTTTTAATCTCACCTCCAAATGACACTTCACTAGAAAGCATAACTCAAGCTATGGTTTTAGAACTTGCTAGTGAACTTGGTATAAAAATCGAGAGACGAAGAGTTACAAGAGATGAGGTATATATTGCAGATGAAGCCTTTTTTACTGGTACTGCTGCAGAGGTTACTCCCATAAGAGATGTAGATAACTACACAATAGGAGATGGCAAAAGAGGTAAAATAACACAGCAACTTCAAAGTGCATACTTTGATGTCGTATATGGAAGAAACCCAAAATATAAGCATTTGCTAACTTATATTTAAGTTTTATTCACAAAAATATTGTAACATATAGGGTAACCTAAAACAAAAACAAGGAAAGATATGCCAGCAGATTTAAATGATTATTTTAAGAAAAAAAATGGTGGAAATAGTAGTAATGGTGGGGAAGATAACAATAAAGGTTCATCCAATATGAACTTTGAGCCCCCTCAATTTTTTAAAGATTTTGGTAAAAAGTCTAGCTTAGTATATGTGATAATTGGGCTTATTGTTCTTTTTGTCATAGCTAAACCATATGTAGTAATAAACTCTGGAGAGGTGGGTATAAAAGCTACAGCAGGTAAGTATGATCCTATTCCAATGCAACCAGGTTTTCATGTCTTTTTGCCATTTATCCAAAAAGTTTTCATTGTAGATACTCGAGTTAGAGTTATGAACTTTACATCCAATGAGGATATAGTCTCATACAATCAAAGAGGTTCAGGCATAAGATTAAATAATGCGATTTCAGTACTAGACAATAGAGGCTTACCTGTTTCGTTGGATTTAACGGTGCAGTATAAATTAGATGCAGAATCAGCTCCTCAAACAATAGCAACTTGGGGTATGGCTTGGGAAGATAAAATAGTAAGTCCTGTTGTGAGAGATGTTGTAAGAAGCGTTGTCGGAAAGTATGCAGCAGAGAAGCTACCTCAAATGAGAAATGAAATTGCAATCAAGATTGAAGATGGAATTAGAAAAGATATAGAGTCTCTACCAGGTACACCTGTTAAACTTTTAGCAGTACAGATGAGAGAAATTATACTTCCTACCAAAATCAAAGATCAGATAGAGAGAGTTCAAATTGCAAAACAAGAAGCTGAAAGAACCAAGTATGAGGTAGAAAGAGCAAACCAAGAAGCACTTAAAAAAGCTGCTCTTGCTGAAGGTGAAGCAAATGCAAGAGAGATTAGGGCAAAGGGTCAAGCAAAAGCTATAAAGATTGAAGCAGATGCAAATGCTTATGCAAACAAAGAGATAAGCAAGAGTTTGACTATTGAGCTACTCCAACTAAGACAGATAGAGACTCAAGGTAAATTTAATGAGGCTTTAAAGGTTAATAAAGATGCAAAGATATTCCTAACCCCTGGCGGTGCAGTACCAAATATCTGGGTAGATACAAAAAACAAACAGCAAACTACAGCTATAACAAATGCTAAGTAAAATAGATTGGTCAAAACAAGAGTTACTTCCTGCAATAGTGCAGGAGGTAACAACAAAGAGAGTTTTAATGTTGGCTTATATGAACAAAGAGGCACTAGAGCTAACTTTAAAGACAAATTATGCACACTTTTACTCAAGAAGTAGAGAAAAAATTTGGAAAAAGGGCGAAAGTAGCGGTAATACTCAAAAAGTAAAAGAGATATATCTTGATTGTGATTTAGATACCATACTACTAAAAGTTGAGCAAAATGGAAAGTCTGCTTGTCATACAGGGAGAGAGTCTTGCTTTTTTAACAGAGTAGATATTGCTCAAGAGCCAGTGCAGATAAAAGAGGATTTAAATTACTCCATAAGCGACAAGCTCTATCATATACTACAAGAAAGAAAGTATGCTGATGAAAAAAACTCCTATGTTGCAAGCCTTTATAAAAAGGGAGATAACTCAATTTTAAAAAAAGTTATTGAAGAGGCAGGTGAATTTTGCTTAGCCTACAAAGACGATGATAAAAAAGAGATAATTTATGAGTGTGCCGATTTGGTTTTTCACACAATGGTTGCATTGGCATATAAAGATATAAACCCTGAGCTTATAAAACAAGAACTTGAAAGAAGATTTGGCACTAGTGGTATAGAAGAAAAAAAATCTAGAAAAAAGTAAAAGGCATCTTCTATGAATATAGAAACTTTAAAAGTTTCACTACTAAACTATATAAATCACTTTACTATATATGATTACTTCGCGTATGCATGGCTAATTCTTCTTTTTTTTACACTACTTGTGCTTGCAATTATGCTCTCTAAAAAAACTCCTCTTTTTTCAGTTTTTTTAGTTCTATTATCCTTTACTCTACTATTTGTAGGTCCATTTGCCCTAAAATCCTATCTTGATAATACTCTAAGAAAAACTGAGGTATCTACTAAAAATGTCCAAAAACTACACTTTACCAACACTCTTATAGTTCAAGGAGAGGTAAAAAACCTATCTAAAAGAGAGTTAAACCTTTGTAGTATCGATGTAAAAGTTATAAAATTGGGAAAAAATTCTTTCCAAAATTTTCTAAACAGATTAAAACCAATTAGAAAAAAGTCGATTACATTAAAGAAGAGATTAGATATAAATAGCTCCATAGAGTTTAAGGTTGTATTTGATAATTTTAACTATACTAAAGAGTTCAATACATCTTTAAGTTCCAAATGTTATTGATAACTACAAATTCTAGGAGGATTTTATGTATTTTACAATTTTACACTGGATAACACTTCTAATACTTCTTATAATTTTTATACTTCTTTGTATAGTTGCACTTAAACAAACCAATAAAAAGATTATTTTTTCAATGCTATTTGCAAATTTTTTAGTAATATCTATGCTTGGTATATTTTCTATGTTTGTATTAGATAAATATACTAAAGTTGCTAGATTAGAAAATATAACACAAAAAAGAATTTTAATGACTGAGTCATTTTCTATCTCAGGTCAAGTCAGAAATATAGGAAAATTTACCATAGGAAGATGTAAATTAGAGGTAAAACTTGTAAATAACCCCGTAAGTGGTGGAAATTTAGGTGGGTCCAATATGTTTAACCCCACAAGTGGCTTAAAAGAACTATTTGGAAGAAAAACCAATCCAAAACCAAATACTGTTATAAATGAATTTGTAATTGCAAAAAACTTAAAAAGTGGAGAACTTAGAAACTTTACAGTAACTATGCCCTATCCACCGTATTTTCAAAACACCTATCTAAATTATAAGTTGTATTGCCATTAAGCTACTTGATAAAATAGTTCCCATCAAAGCTTACTAAAGAGTAGTTGCGATCATTTCCCATACTTCTTTTAAGTGCCTCTATGCTCAAAAACGCTAAAGAGTCAGCCTCAATATACTCTCTTACCTCTTCAACACTTTTATTTGCACTTATAAGCTCTTTATAGCTAGGAGTATCTATGCCATACCTACATGGATGTTCAATGGTTGGTGAAGCTATTCTCATATGTACTTCTTTAGCTCCAGCCTCTTTTAAAATTCTAACAATTCGCTTAGCTGTTGTTCCTCTAACTATGCTATCATCTATAATCACTAGCCTTTTGCCTTTTATTAATGAGCTAATCGGAGAGAGCTTCAATTTTACCTTCATATCTCTTCTTGCTTGAGTAGGCTCAATAAAAGTTCTTCCAACATAGTGATTTCTTACTATACCCATTTCAAAAGGAATACCACTCTCTTTAGAGTAACCAAGTGCCGCACCAACTCCACTATCCGGAACTGGTACAACCATATCTGCTTCAACCTTATGCTCTCTTGCTAACTCTCTGCCCATCTCTTCACGAATTTTATATACATTCTTTCCCTCTATATCGCTATCTGGTCTCGCAAAATATATATACTCAAATGCACAAATATGAGGGTCTGGATCAAATAGTTGTACACTTTTGTACTCGCTACTTCCCTTTTCAAAAATAATCATTTCACCGGGTCTTATATCTCTTATAAAAGTTGCGCCAATTAAATCAAATGCACAAGTTTCACTTGCTACGATGTATCCTCCACTTGGCAGCCTACCCAAACTAAATGGTCTAACACCATATCTATCTCTTATAGCAAAAATTTTTGTTCTACTCTGGATACAAAGGCAATATGCCCCTTTTATAACTTCTAATGCCTCTATAATCCTATCTTGAAGCCTATGTTTTGTACTTCTTGCTATAAGATGAATAATATTTTCTGTATCCATTGAGGACTGAAATATGGCTCCCTCTTCTATTAGTGAACTTCTAACTTCATTTTTGTTAATTAAATTTCCATTGTGAACAACACTAATCTCCCCCAATTTATAGGCCGCAAAAATTGGTTGAGCATCTAAAACAGACTCGCTACCAGCAGTAGAGTATCTATTGTGTCCTATTGCCATATCACCAGCAAGTGTTTTTAGAGTCTCTTCATCAAAGACTTCAGTAACCAAACCTCTTCTTTTTACTTTTTTAATTTTTTTACCATCACTAACACTTATTCCTGTTGCTTCTTGTCCTCTGTGTTGCATAGCAAATAGTGAGTAGTAAGCTATCCTTGAGGCCTGCTCATCACCAAAAACACCAACTATTGCACACATTAGTTTAATCCTAAACAATCACTTATATGATATAGTCCATTTTCTTGATTTACGATCCACTTAGCAGCTTTAATCGCACCCTTTGCAAATGTATCTCTACTTGTAGCTGTATGGTTTAGTTCTATAAACTCCCCATCATTATAAAATCCCACTGTATGGCGACCTACAACATCCCCTCCTCTTATAGACATTATAGCAATCTCATCCTTACTTCTCTCACCAATTAAGCCATTTCTTCCACTAACTCTTACTTCATCTAAATTTAAGCCTCTAGCTTTTGCAACATGCTCACCTAGTGTTATTGCTGTACCACTTGGAGCATCCTTCTTGTATCTATGATGTTGCTCAACAATCTCTGCATCAAAATCACTCAAACTTTTAGAAGCAAGGTATACAAGTTTATTTAAAACTGCAACACCAAGCGACATATTTGTTGAGTATAAGATTGGCATCTTTGAACTCGCCTCTCTAAGCAGATTTAACTGATGCTCAGATAACCCAGTAGTTCCAATAACTAAAGCTTTCGGATTTTTTAGAGCCTCTTCTAGGAGGGTTTGTGTTCCCACTGCTATTGTAAAGTCTATTATAACATCGCTGTTTTTAAGTAAAACTCCATACTCTTTAGTTATAAGTGCATCTGCGGGAGTTGTAAAATCAAACTCCTCAATAGCATGCAAAACAGATACTTTTGCATCTTGCTCTTTTGTTAAATTTTCAATTAAGAGCCTACCAACTCTACCAGTTGAGCCGTGTATTCCAACATTTAACATAAGTTTTTTCCTTAATGATTAACATATTCTAGCGCTTGTATACCAGCAACAGCACCATCTCCAGCTGCACACACAACCTGCTTCATAGCATCTATCCTAATATCTCCAGCTGCAAACAATCCATCTACAGATGTATGCATTTTTAAGTTAACAACAACATTTCCACTCTCATTAACTTCACAAATAAAGTTTCCATTTTCATCTTTTAATATAGAGTTATTTACATCCATTCCTACAAAAACAAATATACCTGGAACCTCTAACTCTCTTTTTTGACCATCTTTATTTACAACTTTTACACCAGTTACTCCCATGTTATCGCCAACAATCTCTTCTACTTGAGAGTTCAATATAAGCTCAATTTTATCGCATTTTTTTACTTTTTCAACCGTAACAGGACTTGCTCTAAACTCATCTCTTCTGTGAATCAAATATACTTTAGAACAAATATTTGCTAAAAAGAGTGCCTCTTCCAATGCGGTATCTCCACCACCTAAAACTGCTACCTCTTTGTTTTTATAAAAAAATCCATCACATGTAGCACAAGTACTAACACCTCTTCCAAAAAATTTATCTTCACCTTTTACATTTGATCTTCTAGGGGTACTACCAGTTGCTACTATAACACTCTTAGCTTCTACTTTTTCATCACCACTTAAAAGTATTTCAAAAATATCATCCTTTTTTGAAACTCTTACAACCTCTTTCATCTCATGTTTCAAACCAAACTTCATACACTGCTTTGGCCAAGGCTCCATAAGTTCCATTCCTGTAACTTCTTCAGCAATTCCAGGATAATTCTCTATCTCACTACTACTTGTTATTTGACCTCCTGGAAGCCCCTTTTCAAACATTACAACACTCTTCAAACCACCTCTAGTCGCATACATTCCAGCAGTAAGCCCAGCAGGTCCTCCACCAATAATCGCCAAATCTAACATTTTAAAATCTCCTAACATAATTTGGACTAAATTAAAATTACTCTATAACCTCAATTAAACTGTCTTGTTTATATATTGAATCTCTAAACCTCTTGATCCTAAAAACTGTCGGTAATTCATAAATATTAAATCTTTGAATAACCTTTATAATGGTATTCATACCACTTGTTACAAATATTATTCCTCTTTCTTTATCTTCACCTCTTTTTTCTTGAAACATATCGATTGCTAAAACTTTGTCCTTTTTAGAAATTTTTTTAACAATTTCTTCAAAGTTTATCATTTTAGAACTATAAATAACTACGGTATATCTATCTTCCGTAGGAGTAAAAATATCCCTCTTTGAATAAAAAATTAACTTAGAAAAATCAACAAATTTATACTCTGAAAAACGCCAGTTAGAATAAGCAAATGCAGCAGCTATCATAGCTGCACCAAAAAAAGAGGCAAAAACGAGAGAGAATTGCCTTCTCCCCCTATTTGTACTCATTATTAAAGTGAGTTAAGCTTATCTGCTAATACTTGTTTAGATGATGCACCGACCATTTGGTCAACTAATTCACCATTTTTAAAGAAAAGTATTGTTGGAATTGAGCGAATACCATACTTAACCGCAATATCCTGCTCTTCATCAGTATTTACTTTACAAATCTTTGCTTTTCCATCAAACTCTTCAGCTAGCTCCTCTATAACCGGTGCTAACATTCTACATGGTCCACACCATGGAGCCCAAAAGTCAACCAACACAACTCCCTCTTTTATCGTCTCATCAAAATTTGACGCATTTAAATCCAAATATTTTCCCATATCTTTCTCCTTATAATTTATCGTTATTAATTATACTTTGTTAAAGTTTAAACTATCCATAACAGACAAAATTACTCTCAATAACTGATATTTTCCAATAATTCAATATCACTTTCAGTAACTATTAGAGCATCTATCTGAAAATTTTCATCAAAATTATTCTTGAGCATATAGTAATCTACTGTTTTTATAATTTTTTGAAGTTTTTGTTTAGTGATCCTCTCTAATGGATCAAAACTCTTTGAATATTTTACCTCCATAAAATGGAGTATATCTTTCCTCTTAGCAACTATATCAATCTCTCCAAATCGAGAGAAAAAATTTCTCTCAACTATAAAAAAGCCATTTTTTTTCAGATACTCAACAGCTCTATCCTCAGCTAAATTACCAATAAGCCTACTAATCTTCAATCCTTAGCATCACTGGAGTAGCTTTAGATATTGGAAGTTTACCAATCTCTTCTATAGCATTTTTTATATTTCGCTCTATTGCTTTGTGGGTAGATAGAAGTAAGGTAGCACAACTACTGTCACTTTTATCCTGTTTTTGCAATAGACTATCTATAGAGATGGAATGTTTTCCCAAAATTGATGTAATATCTGAAAGAACTCCTATCTTATCCTCAACTTTTAATCTCATGTAATACTTTGTTTTTATCTGCTCAGGATCAAGCAAAGAGAAGCCTCTTTTTTCTAAAATTCTTTTAAATCCAAGCATAGGTGAACCCTGTTTTACTCTAGCAATATCTATCAAATCAGCTATAACAGCACTTGCTGTTGCATCACCACCCGCACCTGGACCATAGTACATAGTCTCTCCAACACAATCGCCAATCACACTTATCCCATTCATTACACCATCAACCTTAGAGAGCATAGCTGACTCTTTTAAAAGTGCAGCATGAGCCCTTAACTCAACCCTATCATTTGAAACCTTTTTTGCAATCGTTAAGTGTTTTATACTATAGCCAAACTCTTTAGCAAAAAATATATCGTCACTATTAATATTTTCAATCCCCTCTATAAGAATATCTTCAGGATCAGCATGAACACCATAAGCAATGCTCGCTAAAATCAATAACTTATGAGCTGCATCAAAACCACCAACATCAAAAGTTGGATCAGCTTCAGCATAACCTAGATTTTGAGCCTCTTGTAAGACTTCACTAAATTCAACATTTTGATTCATCATTTTAGTTAAAATATAGTTACAAGTTCCATTCATAATTCCCTTAATAGAGTCTATATGATTAGCACTCAATCCCTCTCTTAAAGCCTTTATGATTGGAATACCGCCTGCTACACTTGCTTCAAAACCTATCGGTAAATCTCCTGCTATATCTTGTAATTTATACCTATGATAGGCTAAAAGTGCTTTATTGGCTGTAACTACAGCCTTTTTATTTAAAAGTGCTTTTTTTACCACCTCATAAGCATCATCAACTCCACCCATCAACTCTACAACTATGTCAATCTCATCATTTTCTAAAACATCATCTATATTTTCACTTAGTGGTATATCAACACCCCTATCCTTTTTTGCGTCTCTTACAACCCCACAAATAGGAATTATTTTTTTACCAGCTCTTGCTTCGATTATATCACAACTATTTTTTAAAATCTTTACCACACTCGCTCCAACAGTTCCAACCCCAACTATACCTACTTTTAACATGACTCACTCTTCTTTAAACTTTTTAAATATTTTTTCAAATTTCTTGCAGCTTGGCGAATTCTATTTTCATTCTCAATAAGAGCAATCCTTACATACTCATCTCCACCCTCACCAAAGCCTATTCCAGGACTAACTGCAATTTTTGCTTCAGTTAAAAGTTGCTTTGCAAAACTCATACTGCCAAGATGCCTTGCAACTTCGGGAATCTTTGCCCAAACAAACATAGTGGCATTTGGTTTATCAATCTTCCAACCAGCATTTGCAAAACTCTCTAGTAAAACATCTCTTCTCTTTTTATATAGCGCAATAATCTCATCAACACACTCTTGCGGACCATCAAGTGCTACAGTTGAGGCCACTTGAATGGGAGTAAACATCCCATAATCAAACCAAGATTTAATCTTTTGTAAGGCTCCAACAAGTTTTGCATTTCCTACTATAAATCCAACTCTCCAACCAGCCATAGAGTAGCTTTTTGAAAGAGTATAACTCTCAACTGCAACATCCTTAGCACCCTCAACCTCCAAAATAGATGGTGTTTTGTACCCATCAAATGTTAAATCTGCATAGGCTATATCGCTTATTATATAAAATCTCTCTTTTTTAGCTAAAGCAACCAGCTCTTCATAAAAGCTCTTTTGAACCGTAACAGTCGTTGGATTGTGTGGAAAGTTTACAACTACAAATTTTGGCTTAGGAACAGACTCACTAAAAGCTTTCTTAAGATTTGTAAAAAATATTTCACTATCTAGCTCATACTTCTCATTCCAAACTAAGCCAATCTTATGAACATTTCCTCCTGCAATTATAAATGCATGAGAGTGTATGGGGTATGCAGGATCTGGAACAACTGCTACATCGCCAGGATTTGTAATTGCTTGAACTAGATGCACATAGCCCTCTTTTGAGCCAAGAGTCGCTACAGCTTCCCTCTCAGGATCTATATCTACGCCATACTTTCTACTGTACCACTTACAAATTGCCAATCTTAGTTTATATATACCTTTAGATGCACTATAACCATGAGTTTTATCTTTATTGGCCGATTCTATTAGTTTATCGATGATATGTTGTGGTGTTCTACTATCTGGGTTTCCCATTGAAAAATCTATTATATCTTCTCCTGATCTTCTTGCATTTAGTTTTATCTCATTTATTTCAGCAAAAACATAGTTTGGAAGTCTCTCTATTGTATTGAACCTTATCTCATCAAACACTTTTTTATCCTTATTGAATTTTTATTGAAAGTCCTCTTTTAATATTATCCAATGTATAAAAATCACTAATCTTTACATATTTGGAGTTTAGAGGAACCTCAAGCTTTAATCTTTTTACAACACTCTCTTGCTTATAACTTTTTACCATATTTAGTTTTTCATCAAAAAAAACTATGCTTGGATGCCATCTATCAGCCCTTTTAGAGTTGATTATAATGTTTTTTGCCCCATATACATCTATCCAATAGGGTCTAATTGGTTTTTTTAGTTGGGTAGTTGAATCTAGCTCCATATGAATCGTCTCAATATTTATATTTTCACTATTTATCCTATATGTCCACTCAATAGGAGAGTCTCTTCTTATCTCTTCAAAAAAACAGCCTCTACTATGGAGTCTTGAAGCAAAAATTACAGGATCAACTATATGCTCGGTAGATATGCTAATTTGCCATAAAAAACCATCTTCATTTCTTACAACTTTGTTTGTTAAAAAGTAGTTATATCCCATCAAGGAAAGAGTTTCATTAATAACTTTCAAAACTATAAAAGAGCCCTCTTTAGTTATGAATGTTAAATTTAAATTTTGTGGTGAATTATAAAAAAGTTTCAACAGACCATTATCTTTTAACTCTTTTAAAACTGCAATATCATCTACTTTGCCATTACTTTTTAAAAACCTATCCTCATTTTTAAATAAAACATCAATTAAATTTTTTTGGATAATATACTCATTTTTACCCAAAAAACTCTCAATCTTAACTTGTAAATTTGAAGCATTTAAAAAAAGAGTAAAAAAAACTACACCTAAAAAGAATTTTACCAAAGCTTACCCTCATTTAACTCTAAAAACTTTTCATCACTAATCTTAGTTAAGTTTCCATCCTTTATAAGCAATTTTACTGGTCTCTCCCTCTCATACTTTATAATATCTTTGCCTATGTGTATGGAAAAATCTCCATGACCAGTTGAGATAATCTGATTTTTTCTTAAATCTATAGTAAAGTTTCCATCTCCTAAGTATGAGCGTTTCGTTTTATCTTCCAAATTTATAACCCCTACCCAAAGTTTTGCGTTTGGAACTATGATCGCTTCTTTAGAGTGTACAAACTTTGTTTGATTTTGAACTGTTTCATTTAAATCTTTCTGCTCATTTAAATTTTCACCATTACCCTCATTTTCAATATCTTCTTCAATGTCTTCATTTTTAATACTACTTTGATTTTGATCATCCATAGAAACTTTAAAATTATCTTCATCTACCAATGAATTATTTGTCTCATTTAGATCTATCTTTACTTCAGTATCATTTTTCTCTATAATCTTTTCTAGCGAGTCTTTTGCCTCTTCTACTACAACGCTTTGTTCTATCTCATTTGGAGTGGAATTTGTCTCATTTGGAAAAAAGTTTATCTTATCTTTAAAAGTTGAAAAGAGTGCAACTATAGCAGCAATTATAAATATAAAGAGAAGAAATATAAAAAACTTTTTAATACCATCTGATTGATTATCTTCCTCGACTACAACAAATAGCCCTTTTTGCTCGTCACTTCTATTTTCCTCCCAGTACTTCTCAAAAGCCTCTCTAAAGTCACTTAAATCTAAACCATACTCTCTCGATAAAATCCTTATAAAACCCAAAGTATTTACATAGTCTAGCTTTTCAAAATTTAAATCCACCATATAACGCAGATACCTCTGCTCAATATGGGTATCTTTAGCAACCTTATCTATCCCTATCTCTTCAACTTTTTTTATACTATCCATTAGCAATCCTATCGCACATAATTGCTGTTGCAACACTTACATTAAGAGAATCAAAATCCCTCACCATCTTTATAGAAACTATCTCATCTAGTTTTGCTTTTACTCTTTTGTTAATTCCTTTACCTTCACTTCCCATAAATAATGCCAATTTTGGACTAAATTTCATCTTGTGCACATACTTCCCATCTAAATCTGCACCATATAGTTTAAATCCAACCTGTTTCAACTCATTTGTTAAATCTAGCGTATTTGGAAAAAGAACTACGGGAAGTTCAAAAACTGCACCACTACTCGCCCTAATGATGGCTTCCAAGTTTAAGCTCTTTATCCCACTAACAACAACTCCATCTGCTCCAAATGCATATGCACTTCTTAAGATCGCCCCTATGTTTCCAACATCTGTAATTTCATTCAAAATTATCAAAAAGGAGCTACTCTTCAAACTCTCAAAGCTACTAAATTCTATATCCTCAATCTCAGCAATAAAACCTTGATGATTTCCACCCCTACTTAAGGCTTGTGCTTTTTTATTATCTATATTGTGAATGTCACTAGTGGCTTTAGATATTGCACTAAAAAGCTTACTATCACACCTTTTAGATAGATACACTCGCTTTAAAATTTCAGGATAGTTTTTCAACACATGTAAAAACAGATGCTTACCATATATAATCATTTGATTATTGTATCTAAAATCACTTAAATCCAAATTACGAAGAGTTGTGGCGTTGACTAAAGAGCACTTGGTGTCCTTAATGCAATTTATTACTTCAAAATGCAACACATCTTCAAAATGTGTAACATCAGCTACTCGATGTAAGAGTTATTTATGCAAAGATGATCATACCAATACTTTATACTCTTACCTGTTAGCTTAGATAAGAGTTTAGCTTTTTGCTTTGGCGCAATCTCAAGCGAGATTATATCATCTTTTGAAATCTCTTCACCGCTACAATCTAGACTTCCTTCAACCACTACACTCCACTCACCCTTTAGACTTAAGCCTTCTATTTGTGAACGAATTTCAGATGCTAAACATTTAAATTTTTTTTCATATTTTTTTGTTGCCTCTTTTATGAAAAAAACCTCTCTTTGGGGTATGAGTTTTTCAAGCTCATCTATAAGTTTTTCTATCCTGTGTGGAGATTCATATATAATTATGGGGTACTTTGAATTTGCAATTTCATTCAAAGCACTCTGCCTATCTCTTCCTTTGTGTGGCAAAAAACCATAAAATAAAAATTTAGAACTCTCAAAACCGCTACTAGCAAATGCTAAGAGTGCTGCATTTGCTCCACTTAATACTTCATAATCTATACAGTTTTTTTGACAAAATTTTATAAAATAGCTTCCAGGATCACTAATGCAAGGCATCCCTGCATCACTCAAATATGCTACATCTCTATCAAATAAAGTTAAATCTATACTATTTAAAACACTTTTTTCATTATGAGAGTGCAAAGAGATGTATTTTGAAATCTCTATATTTAAATTATATTTTTGATTAAGCAGATTTATTAACTTTTTGGTAATTCGTGTATCTTCACAAAAGAGAGTATCTATCTCACAAAGAAGATTTAAACTCCTTTGTGAGATATCTTCAAGATTTCCTATAGGGGTAGGAATAAAGTAAACCAAAACGGTTTATCACTAGATTATTTTAAGTTATATTTTTTCTTAAACTTCTCAACTCTACCAGCAGCATCAACTATCTTTTCACTTCCTGTAAAAAATGGGTGACACTCACTACATATGTCTATTCGGATCTCTGGCTTGTTTGACATAGTCTCAAAACTATTTCCACAAGCACATGTAACTTTACACTCTACATAGTGCGGATGTATATCTTTTTTCATATTTCTTTCCTAAAAATTCATTTTTTATCGCCCAAACGCATCAAAAGGCGGAGAGCAAACTAATGCTCACCGCTATATAGGGGGAGGGGAGTTGGGATTATATCAAAAAGAGTATTAAAATTCAAGTTAAAGTAAAATTTTTGCACAAACTCCCACTACTGCTGTTTGACTTTTTAAAATATTTTCACTCTTTAGTCTAAATACCTGCTCCTTTTTAAAAAGCTCTCTCTCACTCTTACTAAACCCTCCCTCGGGACCTACTAAAAAACTCTCTACGAAAGAATCTCCTAAGAGAGTATCGACAAAGTCAATAACAATGCTTTTTGGATATTTGTCTAAAAACTCTTTTACACTCATGAGAGTTTCAATCTCCATCAAATCACTTCTTCCACACTGTTCACAAGAGTTTATCAAAATTCTATTTAATCTTTTTAAATCTATTTTAAAATTGTTTTGTGAAAAATCTGCATAAACAAAAACAACTCTTTTTACGCCCATCTCATTTAACATTGAAATTTGCTTCTCAATAACTTTAGGATCAACAACACACCAACCAACTGTTAAACTACTTT
The DNA here is from genome assembly GCA_026988125.1 of Sulfurospirillum sp. GTDB lineage: Bacteria > Campylobacterota > Campylobacteria > Campylobacterales > Sulfurospirillaceae > Sulfurospirillum_A. The sequence continues at coordinate 11,970 of JALSLU010000165.1, read as the reverse complement.
TTGTCTTTTTATCAAATCTTTTCTTATCTTTTAAAATAAGTGTTGAACTCTTTTTGTCTATACTCTTGATGGCATACTCATAGAGATAATCATCTCTTAAATTTCTCCAAAAAAGAGGCTTATTCTTATCTACTCTTCTAACCTTAAATATGTGAGCATACTCCTTTATGCTCACTTCAACTTCTTGCTCTCCTGCAAACTCTCCGTATATAAACTGCATTATCTAACCATATAAACCAAACTCATTGTCAAAACCATAAGTGCAACATCTAACAAATACTTTTTTTTAGCAAATGCCCTATATTTGCTATGTTGGTACTTATAAACCTTGTAAAGTTTCATACTCATTACAAAAATTATTAAAAATACCGCAATCATCAACCAAACCATATGAGATATACTAAACTGATAAATCGCTAAAACAATAACTCCACTAAATCCAACTATAGCAAAAAACATATAATAAAGCGGATTTAGCATTTTAACTTTTTTTGAAAAATTTTTATCTCCAAAGATAAAGTAGAGATTTGTAGATGCAATTATTAACATAAACCCTATAGAGATAGTATGGTACTTTATAGCACTCTTTAAAAGCTCTTCCAAAATTTACCCCCCAGTTTCGTAAAATGCTCTAGTAGAAGTTTCATTCTTGCTTGACTCAGACCACTTATTTTTTTCTGGTTTATTGATTAAAACCTCTCTTAAAATCTCACTTGCTCTCTTTATATCTCCCTCTTTTACCGCTTTTGCTATACTTAAAGCCTCCTCAAAATATAAACAAGGGATAAGCATCCCCTCAGCAGTTAGCCTAATCCTATTGCAATCTTCACAAAAATCATGTGCATGTGGATTGATTATGCCAAATCTATAGCCATCTTTTAACTCAAAAATTTTAGAAGGACTCGATGCTTCCCTTTTTAACTCTTTAAAACTATACTTAGTTGAGATTATATCTTTTATCTCATCTTCACTAAGCCCTTCTAATTTATCTTTTGCATGCACATTTTCCATATATTCTATAAATCTTATAGAGATTCCTCTGTCTTTACAATACTCCAAAACCTCAACAATTTCACCATCATTAATCCCCTTTAGAGGAACATTATTGACCTTTACGCCCAATCCAACTTCCAAAGCTTTCTCTATACCCTTTTTAACCTTTTTTAAGACATCCTTACCAGCTATCTTATAAGCTACATCATCTTTTAGAGTATCGAGTGAAACATTTATCCTTTTTAGTCCGGCATCTCTCAAGCTTTTTGCACACTCCTCAAGCAAAAAACCATTTGTCGTTAAAGCCAAATCTAGATCGCTCCTATAATCACTTATCATCTTTATAAATTTATCTAAATCTTGCCTTAAAAGAGGCTCACCCCCGGTAATCCTAATCTTTCTTATGCCTTCATCGATCCCAACCTTTACAAATATAAAAAGCTCTTCAAAAGTAAGTAAATTCTCTTTAGGAACCCAAGAAAATGGTTTTTCAGGCATACAATACTGACACCTAAAGTTACACCTCTCAGTCACAGATACTCTCAAATAGCTAACTTCTCTTCCATGTCCATCTACTAACAATTTTAATTCCTTAAATATTTTTAACAATTATAGCAACTTTAATCAAAATGTAAAATAGTCTTAGTTAAAATACCTACTCAGATAAGGAGGTCAATATGGCTAAACCAACACCAATTAACAAAGAATACACCGTTAAAGCAGATGCTTTTTTAGTTTCAAAGACAGATTTAAAGGGACACATAACCTACTGCAATCCACCATTTGTTGATATTACCGGTTTTAGTGAGCAAGAGTTGCTTGGAAAACCACACAATATAATAAGACACCCAGAGATGCCAAGGATCATTTTTAAGCTTCTTTGGGACTATATTAAACAAAAAAAAGAGATTTTTGCCTATGTTAAAAATATGAGTAGAGATGGAGGGTACTACTGGGTCTATGCAAATGTTACCGCTTCATTAGATGAAAGAGGAAATGCCATAGGCTACTACTCAGTCAGAAGAAAACCAAATCCAAAAGCCTTGGACATTATCATTCCACTATATGAGAAACTTTTAACTCTAGAAAGAAGCGGTGGCATGGATGCTTCAAAGAAGTATTTGGAGGAGTTATTAAAAGAGAAAGGAGTGTGTTATGACCAGTTTTCAAACGATCTTCAAAGACTATAAGATACAGATTTTAATAGGGAGTATACTTTGTGCTGTTGGAATCTATCACTTTTTTAGTGGAGATTTAGCTAGTAGCTCAACACTACTTGCAGGAGCAGTTGCAGGTTCCTTTTTTGGAAGTAAAAAAACAGTTCAGTGTGATGCAGAACTTCTAGAGAAGATTGAAGCTGTTGCTAAAGAGGCTAGAGATGGAAATTTAGAACCAAGGATTGTCAACATCGACAACACCCAACTACTAGCTAAGACCGCTCACTATTTAAATGATCTACTAGATCAAGTAGAAGCAATCCAAAGAGAGACAAAAACCTCAATCCAAAGCGCAAGTGAGGGAAAAACTTATAGAAATATCTTTAATGAAGGCTTTAGAGGCATATTTGCTCAAAATGCTAAAAATATAGCTGAGGGTGTTGAGGGAATTATTGCTGGAGAAAAAGGAAAAGCAAAAGGAGTCCTAGCCAACAAATTTGATGAACTAGGTAGTGGTATAAGTGGCATAGATGATGTTCAAAATGACTTGAGTGAAAGTATCAGTGCTATGAGTGAAATTTCAAGTGTTGCTTCCAAAACAGCTGAGAGATCAAATGAGAGCTTGGAAAATGTTACTAAGGTATCAAATGATTTAAAAGAGCTATTGGAACTTATTAATAATTCCAATGAGGCTATTGGCTCACTTACTGAGAGAACTGCTGAGATATCTTCTATAGTCTCACTCATAAAAGATATAGCAGATCAGACAAACCTATTGGCACTGAATGCTGCTATAGAGGCCGCAAGAGCAGGGGAGCATGGAAGAGGATTTGCAGTTGTTGCTGATGAGGTTAAAAAACTAGCTGAGAGAACTGGTAAAGCTACTCAAGAGATTGCTATAACCATACAAACCCTTCAACAAGAGACAACAGGAATCCAGTCAAACTCTGAAAAGATTAATGAGATTGCAAACTCCTCTGAAGAGAGTATAAATAATTTTGAATCAACTCTTATAGAGTTTAACAAAGATGCAAATGAAACGGCAAAAACATCTTTCAAGGTAGAAAATAGAACCTTTATAACCTTAGCAAAGATAGATCACCTCATCTACAAAACAAGAGCCTACTCAGCAGTACTAAATGAGAGAGTAGAATCTCATTTCTCAAGCCCAGATGAGTGCAGACTAGGACAGTGGTACTATAATGGTCAAGGGAAAGAGAGATTTAGCTGTAAAAAAGTATATCCTATGTTGGATGAGCCTCACAGAATAGTGCACCACTCAGTACACAAAGCTATAGATATAGTAAAAGCTGGTGGTGGATTTAAAGCTAGTGAAGTTGAGCCTATAGTGGAGTGCTTTAAAGAGATGGAAAATGCTAGTGATAAGCTATTTAAGCTCTTAAATGAATTATCTAGCGATGTTGATCCTTGTAGAGTAACTTCATAGGTAGAAAAAACTTTTGAACCTCTAAACTACAGATAAACCCTACATTGTATGGATGTAGGGTTTTAAAACTCTTAAATCTATTCTTCCCACAAACCCTTTTTTCTATCTCTATTGCGCTGTTTCCAAAGAGAATGAGTTCAACTTTTTTTGAATCTAATCTCTCTAATAGCCTTTTCATAAATGGTTTAAACATCTTTATATGAAATTTACTATCTTTTTTAGATGTAAAGATTAGTGCGCTATTTAGCAAAAGAACTCCATTTTTTTCAAAATTTTTTCTAAGTTCATCTATAGAGTTTATGAAATTACTCTTCTCAAGCTTTGCAATTTGACTTTGAGTAGCACAACTATCATCCAAAAATCCCTCACTCACTAAAAGCATCTTTATAAAATTTCTCAGACTAGTAGCTCTATTTACCTCTTTTGATAGACCTCTTGAGCTAAAAATACTCTTTACATCTCCATCTATAAACGCATATCCTGTGGCACTACTTTTTCTTGGGTATGGATCTTGACCAAAAAGTATATATCTTGTCTCCTGTAGTTTTAATGTTTTAAAAACATTCAAAAAATTTTCATAGTTTGGAAAAAAATTTTCATCTTTTTCCAAAAAATCTCTATATCTTTTATCTAATCCCTCATAAGCATACTCGACAATCTCTTGCCAAGAGTCATCAACTTTTAGTTTCATTTTAGATTTGCCAATCTTAAAACCAAATCCACCTCACCAATTCCTATTCTTAAATCCTTTGCAATTGCTGCTTCACTTTTTCCCTGTGCATACTGCGATATAATCAACTTCTCATTTGAGATTGAGCTATTGGAAGTTGGGATATAATTTTTTTCATTAGCCTTCTCTTCAATTCTATTAATCCTCTCTATCTGCTCATCTTGAAATCTTTGCATAACACTTTCTATCTCACGCATTGATTCTATTATGGGATAGAGGCTCTGTTGAATCTTTTCTTTTAATCTCTCCTCAACTATGTCATCAATTTGAGACAAAAACTCCTCTTTCTGTTTTGTTAAATTTATAATCTCTTTTCTAAATGTATGGTTTTGTTGTGTAAGATTTTCTATACTTTGTTCATACCTTGATAGCTTTTTGTTGATTTCACTATCCTTAATACTCATCAATACAAATACAATCAAAACCAATACTGCAACACCAATAAGCCCCATTAACTCTATGCTCACTTTTTAGCCCTCATCTCTCTTATCATAACCCTCTCTCTAGCCACTACATAGGCATTCCAATCCTTCTCATCTCTCTCATGTATAAGATCGATCTTAGCCTCTTTAGGACTAATTGCAGTAAAAAAAACTGGAACCTCTCTTTGGGGGAAAAATGGCATATCTAGTCGTCCATAATATTTAGAACCACTATCTAAATGGCTATCTTTTAGTTTAAAATGTTCATACCCTATAGCCTCAATCTCACCTTGACTTGAAAGAGAAATGAGCTTTTTATCCTCACCCTTTATATAGGCGCTTAGAGCATCAACTTTTCTGTGCAATTCAGTTAAAAGTGTAAGTAAAACTTGATCACTCTCGCTAGTCTCTCCCCTAGCTTTCGCAAGTCTTAGCCACTCTCCAACACTATCATCATCACTCGATGCTAATGAGTCAAACTCTCTTTTAAACTCCTCAGAATCATTACACTTCTGAAAAACCATACTCAATGGTGCATTTACATAGCGTATACTATCCATATACCACCCTATCAATAAGAATCACAATAAATAACATTATACCCAAATATCCATTGAGAGTAAAAAAAGCTCTATCTATCTTAGAAAAATCTTTCGAAACTATTCTTTGCTCTTGAATCAATATTAAGCCACTCAAAAATATACCCAAATATGCAACATATTCTAAATTTGCAGCCATACAAAAAAGTAGCCAAAAAAGAACAGCTAAAAAATGAAAAAGTTTCGATATAAAAAAAGTTGCATCTTTGCCATATAAAGATGGAATCGAAAAGAGTCCCTTAGATTTATCAAACTCCATATCTTGTAATGAATAGAGCAGATCAAAACCTGCAACCCAAAACACAACACCTAAAGACAGGAGAATGGACCACAGCGTTATACTCTCAGATACAGCAACAACACCAGCAATTGGAGCTAAGCCTAAAGACAATCCAAGCACTAAGTGTGCATAAGATGAAAACCTCTTAAACATAGAGTACCCACCAAGTATAAGTAAAATTGGAAAACTTAACCAAAATGCTAAATTGTTGATAAAATATGCAGTTACTATAAAAATAAAAGCATTTATAGCTATAAAAATTAGTAAATTTTTTTCCTCTACTCTTCCATCAACACTTGGTCTTGAAGCAGTTCTTGGATTTAGCTTATCTATATCTCTATCTACAAATCTATTAAATGCCATCGCAAAATTTCTAGCACTAATCGCCGCAATAAGTCCAAAAAATAATAACTTCCAACCAAACCATACTGTTTGATTTATCTCTGCACTTGAGACAATCATAGATACAAATATAAACGGAAGAGAAAAAATAGAATGCTTAAACATAATAAGCTCATTTATATCTTTTAAAATTTTTATAAATTTTTGCAAATTAACTACCTTTGTGTTGGTGGTTTAATATGTGCTATAATACAATAATATTGTTTAAAAATGGCACTGACTAAATCAGTTAAAGGAAAATATTGATAGAAATTGCTCTGCTTGGACCAACTGCTTCAGGAAAGAGTGCTTTAAGTATTGACTTAGCGCAAATCTTAAATGCAAACATACTCTCTTTGGACTCATTAAGTATCTACAAAGAGATTGACATAGCCTCAGCAAAACCGACCATGTCTCAAAGAGAGGGTATTGTTCATTTTGGAATAGATGAAATTTTTCCAAATGAGGAGTTTAGTGTAGCAAGGTTTTTTGATTTTTATAAAAAAGCAAAAGAGACCTCACTGCAAAGAGACAAAAATTTGATCATAGTAGGTGGAACAAGCTTCTATTTAAAAGCTATGCTAGAGGGTATAAGTCCAAAACCAACTATCAGTGAAGAGATAAAAGCTACCGTAAAAAAAGAGTTAAAAAACGGTTATAACCTAATGAAAAAAATTGATCCGTCCTACTCTCTACAAATCGATCCAAACGACTCCTACAGAATTGAAAAATGGCTTGAAATTTGGTTTCAAACCAATGAAGTTCCAAGCAGGTATTTTGAAAAAAACAAAAGAGTTCCTGTTATAAAAAATATCAAGCTTTATGAGATAGAAGTAAAAAGGGATCAATTAAGAGAAAATATACTAAAAAGAACAAAACATATGTTAAAATCGGGACTTATTGATGAGGTATTTTACTTAGAAAAAAAATATGGCAGAAATCTAAATCCACTAAAGGCAATAGGCATAAAAGAGACTTTAGACTTTTTAGATGGCAAATTATCAAAAAATGAACTTATTGAAAAAATTTCCATCCATACTTCTCAACTAGCAAAAAGACAGCAAACTTTTAACAAAACTCAATTTCCAAAACATACAGTTGCTCCCAAAGAGGAGATAACTAAAATAGTTTTAAACTCTGTTCACAAATCCCTTTCCAAGAGCTTTTAGAGTCAATCTCTATACACTTTTCAAAAAATCTTTTAGCTTCATCTTGCTTTTTAAGTTTCAATGCTGCTTCTGCTGCGTAGTAGTACGCTCTTGTTTTATCCTCATTGGATAGTTCTCTATCAATCAACTTTTTAGCACTCTCATAAGCATCTTTCACTCTATTTAATCTCTTATAAGCCTCTATTAAACTAAACTCTACATATGGCGTATATACATAGCTTTTGAACTCATTTTGTAAATTTTCAATCTTTTTAGCATACTCAATCAAAAGAAGATCATCTCTTTTATCGCTAGCGTATCTAACAATGTCCATAAATATATCACAATTTTCCAAACTTTTTTTATAATTTTTTTCTATCTCTTTTGCAACTTCTATAGCTCTACCCACATTATCTTGTCTCATTAGTGAGAAAAATAGATACTTTAAACTCTCTTTTTTGGGTTTAATCTTAAGAATTTTACTCAATTTTTCCAAATCTTTGCCTATTTCAACAACATTTGAAAAATTACCTAACTTATACTCACTTAAGAGATAATTTTCTAGCCACTCTAATCTCTTTTTCAAATTTTTATCTTTTATATGTTTTAGGCTTATCTCTTTAGCATTTTTGTATCTACCTGCTCTTACAAAGCACTCAAAAAGCTTAAAGTTGTCTAACTTATCAAATTCAACTTTATACTTTTCAATATAATTTATTGCCTCTATGCATCTATCCTTTTGCAAATCTAGTTTTGCCAAATTTATAGCTGCCTCTTTAACAATAGTTGGGATTTTAGAAGAGTTTAAATCCTGCGTAGCATATTTTATAGATTCAGCCATTTTAAGCACATCACTATACCTCTTTTGAGAAAGAAGCAGTTTTGCTTTTTCTATAACTGCTCGATCTCCTATTTTATTGTTATACTTCTTTATAAGGGTATCATAATAGTTAGCCAATTTAGTTTCATTTGTTTCATTTAGCTCAAAAAATAGCTCATCAAGCGCAGTTTGTACCTCCTCTTTGTATTCTCCATTTTTGTATTCATTTAGATACTTTTGCAACTTTTCATAAGCAAGTTGAACATCATTTGCTTTTGCATGCCAAATTCCGCTATCTCTTAGTAGCTCTTGAGCTTGCTCATCCCTTTTTTTAACTCCCGTTAAAAGAACATCAACAACTTTTGCAGCAACTCCATAAAGCTTCTTTTCTGCTAATTTTTTAGCAAGATTATAGGACTTCTCTCTATCTTTTAATAGATACTCTTTATTGGCATCTAAAACTTTTAATAGATACTCCTTGGCACTCTGTTTTTTATTTCTGCTTAACTCTTTTTCGCTTAATCTAATCGCTGCACTTGCTGCTATGTCCAAATCTTTAGCTGAATAAAGAACATCTTTATATAGCTTAATTGCCTTATCTTTCTCTCTTGAGTTATATAAAGAGTCTGCAAAGATCAAAATTGCTTGTTTTGTAAAGGGACTATCTTTATGCTCACTAATTAAGATATCCAAAAAGTAGTTCGCATCAGCTTTAAAACCAAGTTTTATATAGGCTTTCGCTATTAACATCAAAACCTCTGGTATGTTATTGTCAGAGGGAAATGCCTTTATCCAAGCCCTACCCTCATTTACAACGCTGTTATAATCATAGTTTTTAGTTATTAAGTTATCATCAGTTTCTAAACCTTTGTCCAAAGCTCTTAGTCTATAGAGCAAAAACTCACTTTTAAAAATAGTTTTAGGATATCTCTTTATAGCCTCTAAGCTATCTCTTATAACATTTGAGTACTTTTTGTTGTCATAACTTTTTTTTAAATCCAAAAAGAGTGTTATATCTTTACTCTGCACATATGAAATGGGGGCACCATTTAAATCCAAAGCCCCAACAAATGGTCTCTCATTTTTTGGATACAAAATTGGAAAATTTATACCATCGTTAATATTTTTCTTAGCAAATGGCTCTTTTTCATAAAGGAGAATACTCCAGTGCTTTGATTTTTTTATCTTACCTTCAAATCCTACTTCATTTGTTGAGTACAATTCTAAGTTTATCGGAATTATTTTAGATTTAACTTTAGGTGATATTCTGAGATAGAACTCCTTTTTTTTCTCTAAAAAGTCTATATCCACTAGCTTCATAATCTTTGGTTTCAAGGGTGTTTTAACGATTTTATTAAACTTACAAAGATAGACAACCCCCTGCTTAACAATTTTTTCACAATAGATCGGCTCACTATCCTCTATGTGCAAAATAGCATAAATTGAATCATTCTCTTTTGCACTATTTAGAACAATATTTAATGAAAAAAGATGAACTGAACAAATTATAAGAGCTAGGATTTTTTTCATAAAGGCATTATATCAAAAAAGAGAGCAGCTTTGCTACTCTCTAAAAACCACTTGATTTCACTAGAAACTCAATCTTATCCAATAATGGACCAACCATAGTTACTGATACTACTGTCAAAATAACTGCAACTCCAATAATAAACTTCAAAGTTGGTGATGTATTGCTTGTATAGATTGATGCCTCTTTACTTATAGGCTCTTTTAAAAACATACAAACTATAAGCTTCATATAGTAATAAACTGCTATTGCACTGTTCAATGCCATAAAAACCGCCAACATTATGTATCCACTATTGATTGCGGAACTCATTAAAAATAACTTACCCCAAAAAACAGAAAATGGAGGCATACCAGCCAAGGCAAACATAAAAATTGCCATTATCACAGCATTTACAGGTAGTATTTTAATCATACCGGAGTATTTTGAAAATGGGTGTTGATATCTACTATTTAGTAAATTTTTTCTATTTCTTGAAGCCCAAATCATTGTAAATGCTCCCAAATTAGCAAACATAAATAAAATCCAATACATAAACAGTGCGGTATTTGCTTCAGTTGTTCCTATTAAGATTGCACTTAAAACAAAACCAGCATGCGCAATTGAAGAAAAAGCCAGCATTCTTTTTACATCATCTTGAACCAATGCTAAAATATTTCCAAATGTCATTGTAACCACTACCGCAACATATAATACTGTCTCTATCCAAATAACTCCAGAATTTGCCAACATCTCAAATAGTCTCATAGCAACAACAAAAGTTGCAATTTTTGGAACAATAGACATATATCCTGCTAGAGCTGCACTACTTCCCTCATAGACATCTGGTGCCCATGTATGAAATGGAACCATAGAGAGCTTAAAGCCAAGCGAAGCTATCATAAAAGCTGTAGCTGCTAAAACTCCTACCTCAGGTGTAAATCCCCTTTGTTGGAGTATCCCAATAATTTGATAAATTTCAACGCTCCCTGTTAAAGCATAAAATATAAGCGCTCCCATAGCATAAAATCCAGCTGCCATAGCACCCATAGTAAAATACTTTATAGCAGCCTCATGTGCTTTGGGACGATTATGCATAGCTATCATTGTATAAAGTGATAGAGATGATGTCTCTAAACCTATAAAGATTAAGATAAGGTTATCACTAGCTACCATAAACATAAATCCAGTTATCATAAACAAAAATAGTGCATAAAACTCTGGCATTGCAAACTCTTGAAACCTTTTACCACCTAGTGCCAAAGGTATAAAGAGTGCAGAGGTTATTAAAATGATAACTTGAGTTAAAGTCGCTATGCCATCAACCAATACCACATCAAAAAAGGCTCTGCTCTCTCCATCAAATCCTAAAACAGCTCCCAAAGATAAAATCATAAATATAATTGTTAACATAGTATAAAAACTTCTTGAGAGGTTTTTTGTTAACAAGTCTATACAAATTATACTCAAAGCTCCAAAAACCGTTATTGCCATAGGGAGTAGAGATGTTATATTTAGACTCTCTATACTTATTGAAATTGGCTCAAGCATTACTCACCTCCCCTGATACTATTTACTTTTATGATAAACTCTTTTGCCTCAGGAGTTAAAGCTTTTTTTTCCATCAAAACTATCAACTTTTTAACGCTCAAATCAATTGGCTCCAAAAGAGGTTTAGGATAAACTCCTAAAATCACAACTAAAGCCACCAAAGGTGCGAGAGCTGCAAGCTCCCTGCCTTTTATATCACTAAGATCTCTATTTTTTTCATTGGTAATTTCACCAAAAAAGGATCGTTTATAGAGTCTTAGCATATAAGCCGCTCCTAAAATAATCCCACTTCCTGCAAGAAGAGTCATAAACCAACTAACTTTAAAAAATCCCATAAGAGATAAAAACTCTCCTACAAACCCTATCGTTAGAGGAAGACCAACCGACGCCATCAGCATAATTCCATAAATGGTAGCAAATGTTGGCATTGATTTTGCCAAACCACCATACTCGCTCATCATTTTTGTATGCCTTCTGTCATAAATTACCCCTACTAACATAAAAAGAGCTCCACTAACCACACCGTGGCTAATCATAAGAAAAACTGAACCTGTGATTCCCTCTGCATTAAGAGCAAAAGTACCTAGTATAATTATCCCCATATGTGATATAGAGCTATATGCTATAACTTGCTTCATATCTTCTTGTGCATAAGCAACCATAGCCGCATAGATAACCATAATAATCGCTGCAATTGCCACAGGCATTAAAAAGTAAATGGTAGCATCAGGAAAGAGAGGAAGTAAAAACCTAATCATTCCATAAGTTCCCATTTTTAAAAGTACAGCAGCTAGTATGACCGAACCTATTGTAGGTGCTTGTCCATGTGCATATGGTAGCCAAGTGTGAAATGGAAACATAGGAACCTTTATAGCAAAGGCTAGAAAAAAGGCTCCAAAAAGCCATAACTGCACATTAAAAGGAATTACAAGCAA
>JALSLU010000164.1 GCA_026988125.1 Sulfurospirillum sp. | reverse complement strand
TTATTCCTAATTTAGTTAGTAGACCCTTGCATCTGGCTTTAGTTTTGCCGTGGGTTTTTCTTTTTAAATCTAACCAATCAAAATTTTCAGAATATTTTGGTTTTATACTATTGATACTATCAATTTTTGCTACTTTATACATAGTTATTAATCACATAGACTTAGAAGATCAGTATGGCTCACTTGAGGGAGATTTACAGTTTTTTATTGCTATAGTTCTTTTGCTGAGTGTACTAGAGATGGCAAGAAGAGCTGTGAAACTAGCTTTACCATTGACTGCTTTTTTAGCTTTACTATATGGATTTTTTGGGCACTATATCCCTGGAGATTTTGGACACCAAGAGATTCCTATAGAGAGTTTTTTGGGAACATTAGTCATATCTGAAGGGGGGATTTTTGGAAGTTTAACAGGAATTTCAGTGAATGTAGTAGCAGTTTTTGTGATATTGGGGGCATTTGTAGGTATTGGAGAAGGCGGAAATGCTTTTATGTCAATGGCAACTAAGTTAGCTGGTAGACTAAGAGGCGGTGCGGCAAAGGTTTCTGTATTGGCCTCAGCATTTTTTGGTTCCATATCTGGTTCAGCCTCAGCAAATGTTGCATCAACTGGTGCATTTACTATACCAACAATGATTAAGCTTAAATATCCTAAAAGTTTAGCTGCATCTGTAGAGGCTGTTGCTAGTACAGGTGGACAGATAATGCCTCCACTTATGGGAGCTGGGGCATTTATAATGGCTGAGTTATTGGGAGTAAAATATACTTCTATAATGAGTGCTGCTCTATTTCCAGCCATTTTATTTTTCTTAACAGTTTGGATAGGTGTTGATATATTTGCTAAGAAATACAATTTATTAGCTATGAGAAAAGAGGATATACCAACTACAAAATATGTTTTACAGTTATCGCCTTTTTTTCTTTTACCATTTGGAGTGCTTTTGATATCTTTACTATATTTTGGCAAAACACCTCAATATTCAGCTGCTCTTGCAATCTTTATTAGTGCAGCCTTGCTACTTGTAGATATAGAGTGGAAACCATCTTTTAGAAAATGGGTAGATAAGTTCATAAAAGCTTGTGTAGTAGCTTCAAACCAGATAGCTATTATAGCTTCAGTTATTATATGTGCAGGGATTATTATTGGGGTATTAAATTTGACGGGGGTAGGAGTTAAAATAACTTCTGCAATTTTATATTTATCTGATGGTAAGCTCTATATTGCTTTACTATTGACAGCTTTGGCTTGTTTAGTTCTTGGTATGGAGGTTCCTACTACAGCAGCTTACATCATTTGTGTATCGGTTGCTGGACCAATTTTGCAAGAATTTGGTTTGTCTGCCCTACAAACGCATCTGTTTATCTTTTGGTTCGCACTACTATCAACCATAACTCCACCAGTATGTGGAACTGTCTTTATCGCTTCTGGAATGGCCGAAGCTCAATGGTTAAAAGTTGCTTCAAAAGCAATGAGACTTGGTGTTGGACTTTACATTATACCATTAGCATTTATAACCAATAAGTTTTTGGTATTTCCAGATAAAAATCTACTGTTTGCACTATTATCTTTTATAAAAATATCTTTTGGTTTAGCCATTGTTTCTTATTCACTAGTCAATGACTCTAAAGGGTATGTTTTTAGAGTTGGCATTTTTATGGTTGGTATCTTAGTTATTCTATATCCTATATTTTAGCTCTCTTCAACCTCTTTTACGCTTTGAAGTAATTCGCTAAGTATGTCAGTCATGGTTAAGATGCCTTCTAGTTCATTATTGTCAACCACTAAGAGTCTTTTTATACCACTATTTACCATTATCTGAGCGGCATACTTTAGATCCAGTTGTTCACTTACTTGAAGAGCTGGTTTTGAGCAAATATCATAAACTCTAAGCAGGTCTATATCTCCATCATTTGCGACTATTGAGGTTAAGATATTTTTATAGGTGAGCATCCCGTAAGCATCACTTGGCTTTACTTTATCTACCACTAAAGACTTTATTTTTCTATCTTTCATTATATTTAATGCTTCTCTAACAGGCACCATTGGTGAAACTTTTATAATCTTTTCTGCTGGAACCATTATATCTTTTACTAACATTTAAAACTCCTCTAAAATTTCTTTTTCGTACAATTCAACTTCTTTACTCTCCATACCACTTAGATGAGTCAAAGGAAAGGTAAATACCATACCATTTGGGTTTTCATCATTGTGCAAATCTAACTCTTTTCTAAAAGCCTTAAAGACTTTCATGCTTAGTTTAGCAGGAAGTATAAAGAGTAAAACCGATACATTTTCCTCAAGTGTTAGACCAAAAAAAACCTTTTTTTCTTCAAGTCCTATGCTTTTGCCATGCAAAATCGTAACTCCACCAGCTCCAGCTTTTTTTGCAATGTCGATTGCCTCTTCCTCTTTTGAATCAGGCACAATCGCAACAAGTGAAACAAATTTCATGATTTTTCCTTTTTGGTTTTTATTTGGGCTATTATGCCATAACCCATAACTGTTATCATAGGAAAGAGTGAAGCAAAGGCAATAAGCCCAAATCCATCAATCAACGGGTCTCTTCCCTCTATGTTTTCAGCAAGACCTAAACCAAGTGCTGCAACTAAAGGCACTGTAACAGTAGAGGTCGTAACTCCCCCACTATCGTAAGCTATAGGGATGATGTATTTTGGTGCAAAATAGGTCATAATTATCACTATAATGTAGCCAACAATGATGTAGTAATGAAGCGCATCTCCACTTATGAGCCTATACGCTCCAAGGGCTATCCCAATAGCAACTCCTATGGCAACCGATATCCTTAAGGTTTTTTGATTTATATTGCCCTCGCTAATTTCGCTAGCTTTGAGTGCTATGGCTATGAGAGCAGGTTCAGCCATAGTCGTTGAAAATCCAATCAAAAATCCAAACAGATAGATAAGCAGGTTGTTATTCATAGTTGTTAAAGAGTAGGCTATGTTTTCTCCAATCGGAAACAATCCAAGCTCTAATCCGACTATAAATGCATCTAAGCCTATTATGAGTAAAATTACTCCAACAATAACCTTTTTTAAATGTGGTATAGGTTTTTTAATGATGATATACTGAAAAAATGCAATTACAAGCAGTATGGGAGCAACATCTTTTATGACTCCTAAAAGCTCCATAAAGAGATTGTATATGCCAAATCTTTCAGCAACTTCTATGGTTTTGCTCACTGTTGCAATAGTAGTTACATCAGAAACTGAGCCAAAATTATAAACGATTATTCCATATAGTTGAACAAAAATCATAGGAGTTAGTGAAGCAAAGGCTATGAGCCCAAAACCATCAATCGCTGGATTTCTTCCCTTTATAGAAGAGCTAAGCCCTATGCCCAAAGCCGCAACCAAAGGCACTGTTACAGTTGAAGTTGTAACTCCTCCACTATCGTATGCTAGACCTATGATCTCAACTGGAGCAAAAAATGTAACACTAACAACTATAATGTAGCCACCAATGATATAGTACTGTATGGGGTGTCCTAGAAGAATTCTAAATACACCTAAAGCTATTGCAAAACCAACTGAAAGTGCAACTGTGAGTCTTAAGAAAAAAGCATCAATCCTGCCATCACTTATGAGTGAAGCTTTGTTTGCTATGGCTATGAGGGCTGGTTCGGCTATAGTGGTGGAAAAGCCAATCAAAAATGCAAAAAGAAGCAACCAAAATAAAGATCCCTTTTTTGCAAAGTCATTTGCCAAATTTTCACCAACAGGAAAAATCCCAATCTCCAAACCTCTAATAAATAGTGCCAAACCAGTGGCAACTATGAGTAGTCCAACACAAATAGAGACCAAATCCTCAGGCATTGCTCTAATGATAAAGGCTTGAAAAAATGCGACTACCAAAATGATTGGAAGTAGATCTTTAGAAGAGTTTTTTAAATCACTACTAAAAATTCTTAAACTCTCTTTTAGCATCTTTTCTCCCAGCTAATTTTAAAACCTTTAGGTTTTTCTATAAGCTCGATTTTACCACAATGAGCCTGAATTATTTGTAAACTAAGAGAGAGTCCTAGTCCATTTCCTTTGGTTTTAGTAGTTTTAAATGGCTCAAATAAAATGTTTTTATTTTCTATCTCTTTTCCATTGTCGCTTATGGTTATGCTGTAGCAATTTTGATTTTCACAAAAGTCGATATCAATAACTCCATCTTCACTATCGCACTCCTCAATAGCATCAATCGCATTAAATATAAAATTTTGCATAACTAAACCCAAAAGCTCCAAATCACCATAGATTCTACTTTTGTTGAAGTTAAAATTGAACTCAATCTCTTTTGAGTAGGTGTACTGTTCTATGGCTAATCTCGCCTCTTTTTCTAAGTCAGCTAAATCAAAATATGAAAAGTTTGGCTTAACTCCTTTTGTAAAAAGAAGAGTCGCCTTTATGATCCTCTCAACCCTCCAGATAGACTTTTTTATCTCTAACACCAAAGGCTTATTTTCTACCTTGACTCTCTTAAAAAGAGTAGAAGCTAGCAATGAAACTGAGCCTATGGGGTTTCTAATTTCATGAGAGAGATGAGCAGCGACTTGACCCATAGAGGCCAATCTCTCTTTTTGCTTCTCTTGGGTTATGTCCGTAGCACTTATGATCTTTTTATCTTGATGCTTTGCAATCTTGACAAGGTAGTAGCTACCCTCATACTCAATCTCGCTACCCGATTTTTCTATATGCTCCAAAAGCGACCCTATCTTCTTAGCTTCAGAGTTTTGCAAAAAAATTTCTCCATCTTTGTCTATGACCCATAAGGCATTTGGCTGAACCTCTATGATTTGAGCAATAAACTCCTGTAGAGCTAAGTATGATTCATTTAGTTTTTTGTACTCATCTTCAATTACATAAGTTTGGTTTATAAGATCTTCTAACCCCTTCTTAAATAGCTCTTTTTCTTCGCTGTTTAGGGAATTTAGTAGTTTTTCATCTATCAAGTTTATGCTCCTTAAAAATCTAATGGACTAATTAAGTTTTGTTGGTTTAAATCTCTAACTATATGAGTATAAATCATAGTTGTAGATATATCCTTATGCCCTAAAAGCCCTTGTATAGTCCTTATATCAACTCCAGCTTGAAGCATGTGAGTAGCATAAGAGTGGCGGAAAGTATGAGCTGAAACTTTCTTGGGAATTTTAGCTCTATTTACTGCTGATTTTATATTTCTTCCAAAGGTGGCAGCAAGGATATGATGACGGATCATTTTGCCACTTCTTGGATCTTTTGAGATATTTTTCATAGGAAAAAGATACTGCCACTTAAACTCTCTGTGAGCATTTGGATATTTTCGCTCAAGCCCGTAAGGGAGATTGACATACCCAAATCCTCTTAAGAGATCCTCTTGATGAATTTTTTCAACTTGTTTTACCTGAATTGAGAGATCGTTTTTTATTTTTTGAGGAAGAGGAACAACTCTATCTCTTTGACTTTTGCTATCCCAAATATAGACATTATCAAACCCAAAGTCTATATCCTTGATACGAAGCCTTAAAAGCTCATTCATCCTCAGCCCACATCCATATAACAACTCAAGCATAAGTTTATAAATCCCACTTGTTTGGAAAATAATCTCTCGCACCTCCTCTTTTGTTAAAACCACAGGCAGATGCTCTCTCCTTTTTGCTCTTAAAGCTTGGATGTTCCACTCACTCGTATCGATACCAAGCACCTCTTTATACAAAAATAAAATAGCATTAAAAGCTTGGTTCTGAGTAGTAGGCGATACATTTTTAGTTACCGCCAAGTATGTTAAAAACTCTTCTATCTCTTTTTTACTCATATCCTTTGGGTGCTTTTTGCCATGAAATAAAATATACTCTTTATTCCAATAAACATAGTTTTTTTCGGTAGCGCTACTGTAGCCTTTGAAGATAATTTTTTCTCTTAAAATATCTAGCAACCTTTTCTCTTTTTGCAATTTTAAACCTTTGAAAAATATGTCATCTTATCACAAAATAATATGTAAAAATAACTTATAAATCACTTATATCACATATATAATAGAAATATAAACTTATCTTCCCTAAGCTTGACACAAAGTAACAAATTATATATAATTTTTGATAATGAATAAATAGTTATCTCGGACGCTGTCGCATCCGAGATAACGGGGCGCGGGCTGAACACCCGCTTGTTATCCGAAGCGAAGCTCCAGATAACAAGCGGGAGCACCGAGCACCCAATCCAAAAATTAAAATTTTTAGATTGGGCGTCGGTGTCCCGCGCCCCGTTAAAGTACAAAGTGACATGCAGGATAATAAATGGCAGAGCAAATAAAGTTTGATTTAACGAAAGATAGAG
>JALSLU010000163.1 GCA_026988125.1 Sulfurospirillum sp. | reverse complement strand
TTTTGCTCTTCAAACTTTTTAATAATATCTCTTAAATCTTCACCACCAATAGTCTCTTTCTCTCTTAGAGCTGCAACAATCTCCTCTATACACTCTCTATACTCTTCAAGTCTACTTTTAACAACTTTATATCTCTCATCTAGCATATTTTTGATGTAGTTATCTAACTCTTCAGCCATTTTTTCACTATACTCATTTACACTACTACCACCTAAAAAAGTATTTGTTTGACGAGAAAGTACCATCAAACCAGCAACCTCACTCATTCCATACATACTAACCATAGCTTTTACAATGTCAGTTGCTCTTTGTAAGTCATTTCCAGCTCCTGTACTAATCTCACCTATAAATACCTCTTCAGCAGCTCTACCACCAAGAAGTACATCAACTTCAGCAACAAGCTCATGCTTTTGAGCTAAAAATTTATTTTCTTCTGGTGTATTTAGGGTATATCCAAGTGCGGCCAAGCCTCTAGGGATGATTGAAACTTTAGAAACACTTTTCGCACCTTTAGTAGTCTCTGCAATGAGAGCATGTCCGCTTTCATGATAAGCAACGATTCTCTTCTCTTCAGGATTAATTCTTCTGCTTTTTTTCTCCAACCCAGCAATTGCTCTCTCAACTGCTTCAACCAGATCTTCATGCTCTACATGAGACTTACTCTTTCTACCTGCAAGGAGTGCTGCTTCATTTATAATGTTAGCTAAATCTGCTCCGGCAAGACCAGCTGTAAGTCTTCCTATCTCTTCAACATCTACATCTTTCGAAAGTTTTATATCTTTTACATGTACCTTTAAGATGTCTATTCTTCCTTGAAGATCAGGTTTGTCCACAAGTACTTGCCTATCAAATCTACCTGGTCTCAAAAGTGCCGCATCTAAAACTTCTGGTCTATTTGTTGCCGCTAGCACTATAACAGGAGATTTATCTGAGCTAAATCCATCCATTTCAGCTAAAAGCTGATTTAGAGTCTGCTCCCTCTCATCATTTCCACCAATCTGTCCATTTGCAGCTCTGCTTTTTCCAATTGCATCTATTTCATCTATAAAAACGATGGCTGGAGCCTCTTTTTTGGCATTTTCAAAAAGATCTCTAACTCTACTAGCTCCTACTCCCACAAACATTTCTATAAAAGATGAACCTGAGACTGAAAAAAAGGGAACATCAGCTTCACCTGCAACTGCCTTTGCTAAGAGGGTCTTACCAGTTCCTGGAGGTCCAACTAACAAAACTCCCTTTGGAATCTTCGCTCCAAGCTGAAGATATCTATCTGGATGTTTTAAAAAGTCTACTATCTCCTTAACTTCCTCCTTTGCCTCTTCAACTCCTGCTACATCATCAAACTTTACAGTAGGTTTTTCAGAGTTTACAAGTTTTTTGCTACTCCCCATCCCAAGGATTCCGCCACCCATATTTTTTTGCATTCTATTTGCTAAAAGCATCCAAATACCAAAAAATATAAAAATAGGAATTACCCAAGAGAAGAGAATTTCTGTAAAAATATTTGTTTCATTAAAGCCACCATATGGAATTTTATGCTGATCTAAAAGAGGTATGAGAGTGCTATCATTACCAACTTTTTTTACTATATATATGGTTTTATTTACTCCATCTTCACTAACTGCTTTGATTATGCTTTGACCTATAGCGACATAGTTGATCTGATTTTTCTTTATAAGCTCTTTGAACTCAAAATAGTTTATATTTTTTGTAATTGCTTTTGCTCCACTCATCGAATTTTGATTTAGCATACCATCTTGAGGGGTCATAAAATTTTTAAAAACCATTATAATTACTATAGAAAATATAGCAAATACCAAAAGAGGATTTTGGTTAAAAAAATTATTGTTATCGTTTTTATTATTGTTATTTTTGTTACTATTATTCATCCACTACCTTTTTAAATACAAGTGTATACCACTCATTTTTTTTATACTTTTCTAAGATTTCCAAATTAGAAAATTTTAACTCTACTTCATCTACATACCTATCTAAAATACCAGAGAGGATCAATACACCATCTTTTTTCATTCTGTCTTGCAAAGATTTAGATAGCATTTTCAATATATCTGCAACTATATTTGCTACAACTACATCATACTTCTTCTCACTTCTGTCTACTGAACCAACCCAGCAGTTTTGAAGTTTTTGGGAATTGAGATCAAAATTTGAACATGTACTTTTTACTGCTAACTCATCTGTATCACAGGCATCTACTTGTGCTCCCAATTTTGCTGAAGCAATCGACAAAATGCCACTTCCACAACCTACATCCAAAACATTATCACCACTTTTAACATACTTTTGAAGCATTTTTAAGCATCCAAAAGTTGATTCATGGTGACCTGAACCAAAGGCTAATGCTGGATCTATCAAGATGTTTATTTTATCATCTCTAGACTTTTGCCAAGTTGGATGTATGTAAAAATCACCAACTATTACAGGTTCTATAGAGTTTTTATATCTCTCTATCCAATCTTTATTCTCTTTTTCATCAAGCTTTGTCTTTACATTGATCTCTTTATTTAAAGTTTCTGAAAGTCTCCTAGCATAATGCTCCACACCAAACTTAACAACTTCAAGGTTCTCTTCACTTCTTAACACAAGACTCAAGCCACACTCCTCAATAGCACTCTGTTCCAAAGAAAAAAGAAAATCAACAAATCTATCACGCTCACTACTAGGAGTTATTGTTAGTTCAAAGTAGGTATCTTTCATCGGATATTAACCTAAAACATCCTCTAACTTCTCTTTTAAAACAGCTGGAGTGAACGGTTTAACAATGTAGTTATTAACACCTGCTTTCAAAGCTATAATAACTTCAGCCTTTCCACCTTCAGTTGTTACCATAATAATCGGCATATCTTCATATTTAGGCTCAGCTCTTACTTTCTTTACCAACTCCAAACCATTCATCTCAGGCATATTCCAATCTGTTATAAGAACATCTATATCATCGTTCTCACATAAAATTTGCCAAGCTTGAGCACCATGTTCTGCTTCTAAAACATCTTTATAGCCCAATCTTGCTAATGTATTTTTTATTATACGGCGCATTGTCGAGCTGTCATCAACTACTAACAGTTTCAATGTCACTCCTTTTTTTATATAAATTGTTTTCCTATTTTAGCTAAAATTGCTTTTAAATTGGTTTAAATTAATTTAAATACCTCTTTCAAATCCAATGTTCCTTCATAATAAGCCTTACCAACTATCACTCCTGCTACCTCTTGAGTCTCCAATAAAGCTTTTATATCATCTAAATCTTTAACTCCACCACTTGCTATTGTATCTATATTGGAAGCTCTTGCTATCTCTAATGTAAAATCGACATTTACTCCACTTAATGTACCATCTTTGCCTACATCGGTACAAATTATAGCTTCAACTCCTATATTTGCAAACTCTTTAGCCAAATCTGTAGCTCTCATATTTGATTTTTCTGCCCATCCTTCAACCGCAACATAGCCATCAATCGCATCAATCCCTACAACTACTCTGTATTTTTGGCTCATCTCTTTTACAAAGTCTGGATTTTTAAGTGCAATAGAACCTAAAATGACTCTATCAACTCCCAAGTCTATATAGCGTTTTATAGTCTCTTCATCCCTAATTCCACCACCAATTTCTAACTTTAAATCACAATTGTTTCTTATCTTCTCAATTTGTGCCAAATTTTTAGGCTCCCCGGCAAATGCACCATTTAAATCAACTAAATGTAGCCACTTTGAACCTAACTCTTCAAACTTTTTTGCAACTACCCATGGCTCATTTGAGTAAATTTTAGCACTATGCATCAAGCCTTTGGTCAGCCTAACTGCAACTCCATCTTTTAAATCAATTGCTGGTAATATCTCCACTTTTACAACCTTATATATTTACAAAATTTTCAAGAATTTTTAAACCATTTTTGTGAGATTTTTCGGGATGTGGTTGAAATCCATAAATATTCTCTTTTTCTACCGCACTCACAAAGCTATACCCATAATCTGTTTTACCTATGACAAATTCATCCCTACATATAGCGTGAAAGCTGTGTACAAAATAGAGATATATGTCCTCTTTTAAACCATCAAAAAGTTTAGATTTTTTCTCTATATGCAAAGTATTCCAGCCCATATGAGGGATTTTTAATCTCTCTTTAAATTTTGACTTATCAAATGCTTCAACTCTACCCTCGATTAATCCTAAACCTTTTGTATCTCCGAACTCTTTACTATTTTCAAACAGAAGCTGCATACCAAGACAGATACCCAAAAGTGGTTTACCACTCTTTGAAAAATCATTTATAGCCTCTTGAAGACCACTACTATTTAAGTGCTCCATAGCATCTCTAAAAGCACCAACTCCAGGAAGTATGATTTTGTCAAACTCTCTTAATTTATCTGGAGAACTTACAACTTCTACTTTTTTTCCTATTTTGTTAAATGCGTTTATGACACTCTGTAAATTTCCCATATTGTAATCAATCAGAGCTATCATTACCAACTCCTTTTGATACTGACTTAACATAAAATGCTAGTGCAACTAAAAGAATTGAAACACCAATTATAAGAAAAACTGCAACTTTTATGTGTATGGCATCTGTTATTGCAAATTTAAAAACAAGCATCAGCGCTTCAATAGCTAAAGCGATGATAATTGAACCTAAAAATCTAACCATTGTTTTGTGGATTCCGTGAACATCATCTTTTTGATGACGACCCAAAACCTCCTCCTCAAAAATCGTTTTAACCAAATCAAAGATAGCCAATGCCAAAGTTAATAAAATAGTAGATTTAAACATCATTTCAATGTTATTAAATGCATTTGCCACCCCCTCTTCCCATAGGGTTGACATACTTTTGTAAAAAAGTAAAAAAGCAACTATTAAAAGAGCAAGTGAAAAAGCACTATAAGAGATTTTGACAAAATCGCCAAATATCGATTGAGAAGAGGTTGGATGAGCAATCTTTAGTATATCTTCCAAAGATATATCAATACAAACAACATAGATTAATTCGGATTTATCATTATAAATTGGGTAAGCAGCTGTTACGGTTAATGCATTTGTTAAAACCGATGGATATGGATCAGTCAGTACACACCTTTTTTGTCTAACAGCTCTATAAAAGTAGGACTTATTGCTTCTGTTTTTACCTTTACCACCCTCATAAGCCTTTTTGTGTGTTAAATTGTCTGAAACCTGTATACCATCTTTATCTAGTACATATAGTGCTTCAAACCTATCTATCTCATTTTTTATTTTATCCAATGCTATATTTATCTCTTCTAACTTTGGATTTGGAAGACGATTTGGCATATTTCTACTAAAAAGATAACACAAATACGCTCTTGCTCTTTGTCTAACTTCACTAAACTGCTGTATCTCTCTAACTACCACTTTTAACCTTTATTAAACTTTTATTTTCAACCCAAATTATCTAACTGGATTTAAAGGCTGGATTATACCATAATCTTTTTGTGATTAAACTCAGGAACAATTCTTTTAAGCATCTCTATTTTATCTTCGCTCTCCAAAAGTCTTTCTATATCTTTTTTTAGTTTTTCTATAGGATACTCTGTCTTTTTAGCTACCATTATGGATTCATACTCTGTCTTTCTCTCACCCTCATCAACAAGAAGTTCTTCATAAAGTTTCTCACCCTTTCTAAGACCAATAAACTTTATGGCTATATCATCTCTACCGCTTAATTGACACATTTTTTTAGCTAAATCAACTATCTTTATAGGCTCTCCCATATCTAATATAAAAATTTCTCCACCTTTTGCTATAGCCCCAGCTTGCAAAACTAACTCACAAGCTTCCGGAATGAGCATAAAGTACCTGGTAATTTCAGGATGAGTTACTGTAATTGGTCCACCATTTTCAATCTGCTTCTTAAACTTTGGTATAACACTTCCACTACTTCCCAAAACATTTCCAAAACGAACCGCTACAATCTCTGTATTTTTTGGTGCAACATTTTGAGCATAAAGCTCACATACCCTCTTTGTTGCTCCCATCACATTCGTTGGTCTAACTGCCTTATCTGTGGAAATTAATATGAATTTTTTTACACCATACTTTATAGCCAAATCTATACAGTTCTTAGTTCCTAAAATATTATTTTTTATACCCTCTTCTATGTTTTCTTCAACTAAAGGCACATGCTTATATGCAGCTGCATGGATGATTATGTCTGGCTTAAAAAAGCAAATCGTTCTTTCAATCACTTGAGTATCTAAAACACTCTGCATAATAGGTCTTACTTTGGGTGAATCTAGCTCTTCAACTAAACTATACAGACTAAACTCATTATGATCAAGTGCAACCAACT
>JALSLU010000162.1 GCA_026988125.1 Sulfurospirillum sp. | reverse complement strand
ATACATAAAGCAAATCAAGAGTACTTGAATTTTGAACATATTTTTTATACTATCCCACTTAGGGTAGACGAAAGTTGTCTTAAATGCCATGGAGATAAGAAAAATATAGATAAAAAAATTTATAAAAAGATTGTAGATATATATGGCGATAGTGCTTTTGGTTACAAAGTAGGAGATGTGAGGGGTATAATCTCTATAAAAATTCCTTTAGATAAAACTTATGAGTATATCAATAGCGTTTTTTTTAATGTTGTTGTTTTTTCTTTTTTTCTATACCTCATAGGTCTTATACTCTTTTTAAAGCTAAATAGTGACATTCTTGCAGATATTACAACGATAAATAATTTTTTAAAAGATAGTTTTTCTACTCAGAAATTTAAAACTTTTAAAGATGAACTTAGGTTTAAAGAGTTTGATTTTATAAAAACAAATCTAAATTTAGCAGCAAAATCTATAAAAAAATTCAAAGAGGATCTCTTTTTTACTAGCTATCATCATAGCTTAACAAAGCTACCAAATAGAAAAAAACTTTTAGAGGTTTTGGAAAATCAAAAGTGTGGAATAGTGATTTTTGATATAGATGAATTTAAAGAGGTTAACTATTACTATGGAGAAAATTTGGCCAACAGACTAATTTTAAAAATAGTAGAAAGATTTGGAGATAGTAGAATTTTTCACATAAAGATTGATCAGTTTGTTATGTTGGTTGAAAATGATAGTAAGGATAAGGTCTATAGTTTTGCAGAGGCTTTTTTGCAAAAATTGGAGGCCCCATACTTTATAGATGATTATGAGATTATTTTAAAATTTAGAGCGGGAATTTGTACTAGGAAAAATAGTCTTTCAGATGCAATATCAGCACTAGATGCAACAAAATTACTAAACAAAGATATAGTTTTAGGCATAGAAGCAGAGTCAATAAAGAGCCAATATAAAGAGCACTTAAATATGATTAAAACTATAAAAAAGGCGCTCGATAGTGATAAAATATATCCATTTTTTCAGCCAATTTTTGATAAAAACGAAAACATAATGAAGTATGAGGCACTTGTAAGATTAGAAGATGAAAATAAAAAGATCTTAACGCCAAATTTATTTTTAGATGTTGCTAGTAAAGCAAGATTCTATCCTAAAATTACAAAGAGAGTTTTTGATAAAGTATTGGAGATTGTTGAGGAAAAAAAGATAAATGTATCAATGAATATATCTACTTCAGATATAGAAAATATAACAACGCTTAAGTATATTTTGGAAAAACTGGAGAGTTTTAAATTTTGTAACCACCTAAGTTTTGAAATAGTAGAGAGTGAAGATATAAAAGATTTAAAAAATAAAGGAATTTTTTTCAAAAAGATCAAAAAGTTTGGATGTGAAGTGTTAATTGATGACTTTGGTAGTGGTTATGCTAATTTTGATTATCTGTTTTCCATAGGTGCAAATGGAGTTAAGATTGATGGAAGCTTAATTAAAAATATACTTCATGAGAAAAATTCTAGAGTAGTAGTTCAAACAATTGTTAATTTTACAAAAGAGGCAAATTTAAAAATTTTTGCTGAATATGTTGAAAACAGAGAGATATTTGAATTTTTAAAAGAGATGGGTATAGATTACTTTCAGGGGTACTACTTCTCAAAACCTATTGACTCTTCAAAACTAATTTAGCACTTTTTTAGTAAAATAGAACAATTTTACTACTAAAGGCTTTGTATGCAAAATCTAGACGATGTTTTAAAAAAGTTTAAACTAACAAAAGATGAGTATGAGAATATACTTAAAATTTTAGGAAGGGAGCCAAATGAGCTTGAGCTTGGGATATTTTCTTCTATGTGGAGTGAGCACTGCTCTTATAAATCTAGCAAAAAATACCTAAATGGTTTTCCAACCAAGGCTCCTTGGGTTATTCAAGGACCAGGGGAAAATGCCGGTGTTATAGACATAGGTGATGGCATGGCTGCGGTTTTCAAGATGGAGTCTCACAATCATCCAAGTTTTATAGAGCCTTATCAGGGTGCTGCTACTGGAGTAGGGGGAATCTTAAGAGATGTCTTTACAATGGGCGCTAGACCGGTTGCCAATATGAACTCTTTGAGATTTGGAAACATTACAAATAGCGATAAAACTTCAAAATATCAAAGATATTTAGTTAGGGGCGTTGTAGCTGGGATCGGGGATTATGGAAACTGCATGGGGGTTCCAACCATTGGCGGAGAAACAAGTTTTGATGAGAGCTACAATGGAAACATACTTGTAAATGCTTTTACTTTAGGTCTTGCTAAGAGCGATGAGATTTTTTATGGAAGAGCAGAGGGTATTGGCAATCCTGTAATCTATGTTGGAAGCAAAACAGGAAGAGATGGGCTTGGTGGAGCTGTTATGGCTAGTGATAGCTTTAGTGAGGAGAATAAATCTCTTAGACCTACAGTTCAAGTTGGCGATCCATTTGCTGAAAAACTCTTACTTGAAGCTTGTTTAGAGCTTTTTAAAAAGGACTACATAGTAGGAATCCAAGATATGGGAGCTGCAGGACTAACTTCAAGTTCATTTGAGATGGCAGGAAGAAGCGGTAGTGGTATGATAATGCACCTAGATAGAGTTCCTGCTAGAGAAGAGGGGATGGAGCCTTATGAGTTTATGCTAAGCGAGTCTCAAGAGAGGATGCTGATTTGTGCTAAAAAGGGCTATGAAGATAGAGTATTGGAGATTTTTAAGAGATGGGATTTGGACGCAGAGGTTATTGGCGAAGTTACAGATAGTGGCAATATGGAGCTATTTTGGCATGGAGATAAAGTAGCGGACATTCCGGTTCTTCCAGTAGGTGAAGAAGCACCAATCTATGATAGACCGACAAAAAAACCAGAGTACCTTGATAAAATTGCTTCAGTTAGCATAGATGATTTCAAGAAGGTTGACAATAAAAGAGCATTTGAAAAACTGTTTAGCTCAGTAGAAGTTGTAGATAAGTCATGGATTTATGAGCAGTATGACTCAACTGTTCAGACAAATAGTATAAAATTACCAGGAAGTTTAGATGCAAGTTGCATACGCATCAAAGAGAGTGGTAAGGCTTTGGCAATGAGTAGCGATTGTAATCCTCGTTACAATTACATTGACCCAAAAGGCGGAGCAGCTGCGGCAGTTATGGAGAGTGGTAGAAATGTTGCAATGAGTGGAGCTAGACCAAAGGCGATTACAGATTGTCTAAACTATGGAAATCCAGAAAATCCTGAAGTTATGTGGCAGTTTGCACAAGGGTGTTATGGCATAAAAGAGGCATGTGCAAAGCTTAATACTCCAGTTGTTAGTGGCAATGTATCGCTCTATAACGAAACAGAGGGTGAGGGTGTATTTCCAACGCCTTCTATTGCTATGGTTGGCATAAATGATGATGCAAACAGAGTACTCCCTAGCTCATTTCAAAAAGTTGGAGCGAGCCTCTATCTTGTAGGTGAGACAAGGAGTGAGTTTGGAGGAAGTTTATACTTAAAAGAGCTGTTTGGAAAAGTTGCAGGAAAACTGCCTCAAATAGACTATGATAAAGAGTTGGCACTGTGGGAGCTAGTGATAGAGGCAAATAAAGAGGGCATTTTGAACTGTGCTAAAGATGTAAATGTTGGCGGAATTGCTATAGCTCTTGCCAAGATGAGTTGTCTTAGCTCAAAAGGGGTGGAAGCTAAGATTGAACTTGAAGAGAGCAGAGATATATTTAGCGAAAGTTTTTCAAGAGCTATAGTTGAAGTAAATGATGAAAAGAGATTTGAAGAGTTAGCTAGCAAGCTTGGCCTAAAAGTGCAAAAGATTGGAAAAGTTACAGAAGATGGCTTTAAATGCAATGAGATAAGTGCTGATTTATTGGCTATGAAAAATACCTACTTTGGTAAGTTTCAAGAGATAGTTGAGCAAGATATATAGATGTTTTTAAAAGATTTGGAAAGAGTTTGCAAGATAAACTCATATACCCAAAATAAAGAGGGTGTTGATGAGGTAAGTAGAGTTATGCAAGAGTGGATGGAGAAGATTGGCTTTGAGACAGTAGTTTTTAAAAGGCAAAAGATTGGAAATCACACTCTTTTTAAAAGCAAAAGAGCAGAGGGTGAAAAGATTCTCTTTTTAGGACATAACGATACAGTCTTTCCAAAAGGCACTTTTGAAGAGTTTTGCTATGATGAAACTTGGGTCTATGGACCTGGGGTTTGCGATATGAAGGGTGGAAATATAGTAGCACTAGAGTCTCTTAGAAATTTATATAAGAGTTTTGGTGAGATTAAAAATGTAGATTTTTTTTTAGTCTCTGATGAAGAAACCGGGAGTGATGATAGTAAGGATTTGACTTTAGAGTTAGCTAAAGATTATGATTATTGTTTTGTTTTTGAAGCTGCCGGAGAAAATTTAGAAGTTGTAACTGCTAGAAAGGGTGTTGGAACTTTTAGTATAGAGATAGAGGGCAGGGCATCTCACTCTGGGGTTCGCTATGAAGATGGCATAGATGCGAATTATGAGGCTGCTTGTAAACTAATAGAGCTTAAAAAACTAACTGATTTAAAAGCTGGAACAACACTAAATGTAGGGATTATAAGTGGTGGAGTTGGAGCTAATACTATAAGTCCAAAAGCTAAAATAGAATTTGAGCTTAGATATACAAACAAAAATGAGAGAGATAGGGTTTTGGGCAGTATAGACAAGATTGTCAAGAACTCTTATGAGCAAGGTAGCAGAGCTACGCTTAGTGGCTTGATTCAAAGAGATGTGATGGAGCAGAGTGAAGCTCAGCTAGAGTTTTTAAAAAAACTTGAGAGCATAGTGGGTCAAAAGATACCTTATGAGTCAAGAGGAGGAGTTAGTGATGCAAACCATGTAGCAAGTTGTGGAGTGATAACTTTGGATGGATTTGGTCCATATGGTGATGGTGATCATACAACCAAGGAGAGAGCACTGATTGGTAGCTTTTATCAGAGAATTGAGATGGTTAGTAGAATTTTGGAGCATTTTGTAAAAAATGGTTATAGTTTCAAAGGTGGATTATGAGTAAAAAAAAGATAGGAATGTGGCTCTATAAGAATGGTGGTGGAGAAGAGATAGGCAAGAAGATTATAAAAAAGCTCAAACAGAGAGATATAGAGACAATTAATGATATAAATTTAAGATATGCAATAGCAAAAAATAAGCACATTATCTATAATGATATTAAACTAAATAAAGAGTTGGATCTATTTTTTAGCTACAACGCCGGTGAGCAGACTCAGTACCAAGTATATCTATATCAAGCACTAAGTAGAGTCATACCAACTATAAACAGCTATGAAGCTTTTGCTCTAACGGAAGATAAGTTTCAAACTGCTTTTTTACTTAGAAATCACGGGGTACAAACTGCTGATTATAAGCTATGCCATAGAGATGATACAGAGCGATTGAGAACCATAATAAAAAAGTGGGATAAAATGGTTTATAAGCCAACTGATGGTTGGGGAGGAGTGGGGCTTACAAAGATAGAAAATGAAAATACCTTGGATGTGTTATTGCCATTTTTAAATCAGATGGATTTGAGATTTTTCTATGTTGAGAAGTTTATAAAGTATGACAATACAGACTTTAGAGTTGATATTGTAGATGGGAAGTTTGTTGGCTGCTATGGAAGAAAAGCCGGAGAGAAGAGCTGGAAAACAAACATAACAAGCGGAGGAAGTGTCTTTTTAAGAGAGCCAAATGATGAGGTCGTGAATTTGGCCATAAAAGCTTGTGAAGTTTGTGGAGTTGACATAGGAGGGGTAGATATAATTTACGATATGGAAAAAGAGGAGTATGTTGTGTTGGAGGTAAATGGCATACCAGCTTTTGCAACTCCTGAGCAAGAAAAAATGGGTTTAGATTTTAATGATAAAAAGATAGACCTTATTGTAGAGTTAATAGATAAAAAAATAAAATAGGGGGAAACAGGGCAATGAAAAAGAGAAGTAAATTACCAAAGTTGGGTTTTTTGTACTTGGACTATGTTTTAAGATTTTTTGACCACTCAAACTTCAAAGGATGGCCTAATAAGATTGAGAGTGTTGTGTATCATTGGGGAGATGATAAAGATAGATTTATCAAAGAGGTAAAAAGAAAAAAGATTGATGTGCTTATTGGAAATGTTCCAGCAACTGCTTATGAAACTTTTAGAGAGATAGCAAAAGCTCTTCCAAATGTTAGATTTATACCATCGCTAGATTCTCAATTTGCAAATAAGTCAAAAGAGAATGTTACAAGGTTTGCTTGGAAATATAATCTACCAATTCCCAAAACTCATATATTTTACGATAGACAAAAGGGCTTTGAGTATTTAAAAAATACAATCTACCCTAAAATTGTTAAAAGAAGTTATGGACCATCTAACTATGGTGGTTATTTTGTTCACAAGGTTGACTCCTACAAAGAGGCTAAAGAGCTTTTT
>JALSLU010000161.1 GCA_026988125.1 Sulfurospirillum sp. | reverse complement strand
TAAATCAGCCACTTGACCAGCAATATGTGATACAAAAATACCCTTTAACTTTTTATGATTACTCTTTTCTAGCACCTTTTCCAACTCAAGTGGGTCTATATTGAAGCTCTCTTTATCTATGTCTACAAAGATTGGTTCAGCATCAAAGTGTCTTATCACTTCAGCTACGGATGGAAACGAGTTTACCGAGCAAATTATCTTATCTCCTCTTTTTAAATCAAGAGCACACATTGCCAAATGCATAGCAGCTGTACCATTACATGTAGATATAGAGTATTTACATCCAATGTAATTTGAAAAACTTTTCTCTAGTTCCTCTACTTTTGATGAACCCTTCATCTCAAGTACTTCATTGATTAGAGTTTTTTCCTCATCACTTATATATGGTTTGTAAAAAGGTATCTCTTTTTTACTCAAATTCATATCCTGTTCCTTTAGAGTTTAATATCACGAGGGTATAAAAAATCGTGACCAATTGTTCTATAACCCAATTTTGCTATAACCGGTAATTTTCTCTTAAATTGATTTTTATAAATTCTATCTATGATTAATTCACAGAGTTTTTTGTCAAAGCCTCTTTTTAACATCTCTTCTTTGTTTAGCCTTTCATCTACATATGCCCTTAAAGCTTCATCAATCTGATTGTAGCTAAAACCTAATTCCTCTTCATCACTTTGACCACTCCATAAATCTGCCGAAGGGGGTTTGTATATTATAGATTGGGGAATTTTTAAAAACTCTGCAAATTCAAAAACTTCACTTTTATACATATCTCCAATAGGATTAATTGCACTTGCTAGGTCGCCAAATAGTGTTCCATAGCCTAGCATTAGTTCACTTTTATTACTTGTACCAATTACCAAAGAATTATATTTTGCAGATAGATCATAAAGTATGTTCATTCTAATTCGAGCACTAAAATTTCCTATTCTTAAATTATTTTTATTAGTTTCATTTTTAAAGTAAGTATCTACAAAATCGCCTATAAAAACTGTTTCAAAATTTATCTCAAATTTATCACATAACTCCTTAGCATCATCAATACTTGATTTTGATGATGTCGAACTAGGAAGTAAAACTGCCTTTAAATTTTTTCCAAAAGCTCTCTTAGCTAAAACTGCTACAACAGCTGAATCAATTCCACCACTTAATCCCAATACTGCATTTTTAAGGCCTGTTTTAAAAACCTCTTCTCTTAAAAAGTTCACTAAATACTTTTCTATAAGTTCATATTTTTTCACATAACTACCTAATACTACAAGGATTGAGCAAATTTATCTGGGTTCATTATACTAAAGAGAGTATTAAAAAAATCTTTTAACCCAAATTATACAATAAGTAGCGTCTAAACTTGTATCTTGTGTGCTAGAGGCTTTTTTAAATAGCTAGGTAAAATCTTGGCTTAAGGCAGTTTTATTTAATATTTATTGCTTTTAATGTAGTATAGGGTCTATACTTTTTTGGAGGATTGTTATAGTGAATATAAAAGTTAAGCCTATGGGGATGTATCAGACAAATTGTTATATTGTTGAAGTTGATCAAAAAGAGTTTATAATCGACCCAGGAGTAGATGCTACTGGTTGGGTTTTACAAAATGTAAGGAACCCTTACGCTATTTTAAATACTCATGGTCATTTTGATCATGTATGGTCAAATGCTGAATTAAAAGAGAGCTTAAATATACCAATTTATGTTCCAATTCAAGATGAGTTTATGTTGAAAGATGATCCATTTTCGCAGGGAACACCTTCTAGTGAGGGAGATGTTTTAGTTCAGGGCGATCAAGAGTTTGATTGTGATGGGGTAAAAATAAAGTTTTTTCATTTTCCAGGGCATACACCGGGGTGTAGTGCAATTCTTATTGGAGATAGTCTCTTTAGTGGAGATTTTATATTTGAAGGCTCTATAGGTAGGGTAGACTTTCCATATAGTTCACCAGAAGATATGAAAAAAAGTATAGAAAAGTTTTTAAATATGGATGAAAACTGGACTATTTACCCAGGTCATGGGGAGACGACAACCTCTATGGCAGAAAAAAAAGTTCTTCCTATGTGGTTAAATATGATTTAACCCGAATTATGCAGTAGGATTTGCTAAACTGAGATATAAATGCTAATTTGGTGAATCTCATTGCATGATTTGGGTTTAACTACTTTTGATTGAAATTTCGTTGGGCATTTTTTATGTTTGTTTTAAAGATATGTTGTTCTAAAACTACAGCGTGAAATATACCTTCAAAAATTTTAATATCATTTATATGGGCTATAACTTTTATCTCCCTTTTTCTGCTATCTTCAAATTTTGCTTCGGCTATATATGTAACTAGGTCATTTAGTTTAACTGGGGCTAAAAATTTCACTCTTGAGCCAATTATGACTACATTTTCTTCATTTACTGAAGCAACAGCTGCAAAATCAGCTGCACCAAATATAAAACCACTATGAATTAATCCTAAATCATCAACAACCATCTCCTTGGTTGTCCTAAGAGTTGTTTTGGCATACCCTTGATCTAGGGTTATAATTGTTCCACAAAGTGATGAGCGAATTTTGTTGTGAGTTTTTAAGTTCTCTTTTTTCTCATTGCTATCTAGCAACAACATTTCTTGAGTATTATCTTCAAATTCACTTTCAAAATCTTCTTGTATAGTTGTGTCTTCTTGTATATTTTCATTCTCTTGAGTATCTTCTTCTTTTTCCATACAGTTGCCCTATCTTTACAAAGTTACAGTTTATATCGGTAAATTACTTTCTTAGTTTAACATATGCTCTTTTAGGAGCAGGATAGCCCTCTATTGTTAGCTCAGGATTTTTTGGATTTAAAAAATTATTTAAACTCTCTCCTAAGATCCAATCAGTCCTTCTTTGCTCATTCAATTCGGTTTTTTTGATCTCTAAAAGTTCAAAATTACTAAATTTTGCCTTTATGGACCAGTTTTCCAAGGCTTTTATGGTTGGTACAAAGTAAACATTTGGGATCTTTGAGTAGCTTTTAGCTGGAACTAGAGCATAAGGCTCATCTCCGTCAATCATAAATGTATCTATAATTACTTCGCCATTTTTATTTAAAGAGTTGTATAAATCCTTTAAACTTTGAACGGGATTTGGTCTATGGTATAAAACTCCAAGAC
This sequence comes from Sulfurospirillum sp., assembly GCA_026988125.1. GTDB lineage: Bacteria > Campylobacterota > Campylobacteria > Campylobacterales > Sulfurospirillaceae > Sulfurospirillum_A. The sequence continues at coordinate 3,310 of JALSLU010000161.1, read as the reverse complement.
AAAACAGTAGATCAAATTTATGCTCAAAGTAGGGTAGATGCTCAATTCCTAACATCTCAAATCTAATCTTACTTTTTGCATAAAAATTTATAAAATCAAACTGTATTTTACACAAAGCACTTGGATCAAAACCAACAATTTTTTTAGGATTTTCTTCAAGCATCCTAAACATATAATAGCCATTATTGCAACCTATATCTCCCACAATTTTATCTTTTAAATTAAAATATTTTTTTATAAGATTGTACTTTATAAAGCTTCTCCACTCACTATCTATAAAGGTATCAAAAATTTCAAAAGGTCCTTTTCTCCAAGGTCTAAGTCCTAAAGCACTCTTTTTTATCTTCTCTTTTGTTGTGGTATCTATACTTTTTGAAGAGATTTTCACTACATCGCCTATATCTATCTCTAAATCTTGCACTATTGGCAAAGAATCAACTATGGCCTTTCTAACTTTGTTATCTTTCCAGCTAAAGCACTTAGCTTTTTCTTTTCTTATCTCTTCAAGATTCATTGAGTAGCTTTTTTTGCATTATTGTAGATTTGCTTTGCACCATCTTTTATATCTCTAAACTCTATAAGGTTCTCATCGCAAACCTTATGGTAGACTCCCATAGAGTCATAATACTCTTTGCAGTCATTGTAGTAGTGGGTATCTATGCCTCTGTCATTTACATATAGACACCCCGAAAAAATGAGTGGAAATATTAAGATTAATAGTTTTTTCATAAGAGTTATAATACTATTAACAAGGTTAAAGAAGGATGAAATATGCAAAAAATCTTAGATTATTTTAAAGTTATTAGCTCTATTCCAAGATGTAGTTTTAAAACTGATTGTATGAGAAAAAAGATAGTGGAAATTTCAAAAGAGCTAGGTTTTAGTGTAGAGGTTGATAGAACAGGAAATATAATAGCAAAAAAAGGCTCTCCAAAGATTTGTTTGCAATCTCACTACGATATGGTCTGTGTTGGTGATTATGAAAATATAGAATTGATTACAACTAACGGAATCTTAAGAGCAAAAAGTTCAAGTCTTGGGGCAGACAATGGCATGGGAATGGCAATAATGTTTGCAATGATGGAAAAATTTGATAATTTAGAGTGTCTGTTTACCAATAATGAAGAGGTTGGTCTAATAGGGGCTAAAGAGTTAGAATTAGAGATAAAAGCGGATAATCTTTTAAATTTAGATGGTGAGGAAGCTGGTGATATCTATATTGGTTGTGCTGGAGGTGTTGATGTGATTTCAACAATCAATCTTGAGTATGAAAATTTAGATACTATTGATGAAGTATTTGAAATTAGCATAGATGGATTAGATGGGGGACACTCAGGGGTAGATATAGATAAAAATAGACCAAATGCTATAAAGTTATTGGCTAGAGAGTTATTGAATTTAGATGCAAAACTTATAGAGATAAACGGTGGTGAATTTAGAAACTCTATACCAAGAAGTGCTTCAGCAATCGTTTCATTTGATAAAAATTTAACAGTAGATAGTAAATTTAAGGTTAAAAAAGTCGATAATGAAGAAAAATTTATAAAAAATTCAAGTAAAATACTCAAAACTATTTATGCATTTGCTCAAGGTGTTCGAGGATACTCTAAAGAGTTTCTTATTCCTTTGAGTAGTGTCAACCTTGGTTTGATTAAGACAGATGATGGTGTGTTAAAGATTGATTGCTCATGTAGAGCGATGAGTGGTGAGGATTTAGATCAATTAGCCCAAGAGACGAAGAGTTTTTTTGAGTTGATTGGTTGTAGTGTTAAATTTAGCTCCAAACATGCTCCTTGGATCCCAAAAGTTGGAGAGTTTGCTAATTTTGTAAAAAGATGTATGTTAAAAGATTATGAAGGTGCTGATTTTAGGGCTATACACGCAGGCTTGGAGTGTGGTTTACTTATCTCATCTCAGAAAAAAAGGATAGAGGCTGTGAGTATTGGTCCGACGATTAGAAATCCACACTCTTTAAATGAGGAGTGTGATCTAAAATCTGTTGAAAAAATTTCTTTAGTTGTTGAAAGGATTATAAATGGCATTAATTAAGTCTTTGGATTTAAAAATTGGAAAAAAGTTTGAGCATTTTGTGTTGAAAGATTGTTTTGGTGAAGAGTATGATTCTTCAAAAAATTATGGTCAGTGTGGAATGTTGGTTGCTATTATGTGTAATCACTGCCCATACTCAAATGCAATTTGGAGAAGATTAAATGAGGTTGCAAAATTTGCTGAAAAACTAGATATAAATTCAGTTGCTATTAACCCAAACATACATCCAAACTATCCTGAGGATTCTCCTGCTCATATGAGAGATAAAATAAAAGAGTTTGAGCTTATTATTCCATACTTAGTAGATGAAGAGCAAAAAGTAGTTAAAAGTTTAGGTGCTGTTTGTACTCCTGAAATATTTTTATTTGATAGTAATGAAAAGCTTTTTTACCATGGTAGATTGGATGATAATTGGCAAGATCCAAAAAGTGTAAAAGATGAAGATTTAAGAGAGGCTATCATACTACTTTTTGGCAAGCAAGAGCCACCAAAAGTACAGTATCCTTCAAGTGGATGCTCCATAAAGTGGATAGATACCGTAACAGGATAAAAAGGAGTTCTTAAGTGGTAAGAAATAGGAGTATTTTACTAGTAGAGGATGACTCTATTATTGCTGCAGACTTGAGTTACTGCCTAGAAGAGTTTGGTTACAAAATAGTCGAAGTAGCTTCAAATGCAGATGATGCTGTTTTGTATGTTAAAAAGTATAAACCCGATTTAGTTTTGATGGATATATGCTTAGAAGGTTCAAAAGATGGAACAGAGGTTGTTGAAATCATACAAAAAAAACTTACTACTCCTGTTGTTTATTTAACTTCACATAGTGATGAGGAGACTCTTTTAAAAGCAAGTTCAACAAATCCATTTGGTTATGTTATAAAACCTTTTGATTTAAATCAATTAAATAGTACAATTTTAGTAGCTATTTCAAAGTTTGAAGAGCAAAAAAATTTAACAAGCGGAAAAATTGTACAACTTAGTGCAAATTATAGATACGACTATACAGATGAAGTACTTTATTATTTGGGAGAGAAGGTAAATTTTACAACTAAGGAGAAAAGATTTTTTGATTATATGATGAAAAATCTTAACAAAACTGTTTGCTACGAAAAAATAATAAAAAATATTTGGCTAAATCAAGATATACCAACTTCAACACTTAGAAGTTTGGTCAGACGAGTCAGAGATAAACTTCACGACAACATAATCGAAAATATATCCTCAAAGGGGTACAGGATACAAGCATCTATCAACTTGTAGT
>JALSLU010000160.1 GCA_026988125.1 Sulfurospirillum sp. | reverse complement strand
AGCTAAATCTTTTAAATCTTGCGTATCCTCTTATTCCATTAAATAAATAATCTGTCTGCATTTATCACTCTTTAGTTCTCCTCTAAAAAGTGTCATATGTTTCTGAACTTATACAGTTTTAGTACAATACGATTATGAAAAAAATTATATTAACTCTAACACTATTAGCAACATTTGCATTTTCACAATGCGCAGATGAGTTCAGCCCTGAAAAGTTTCAAGAATCTCCAGCTTTTTTTGAAGACTTGGTAGATGCTACCATATTAGGTAAGACAGCAGATATTGGGTTTGAAAGAAATGGCGATACTTTTTATAAGAAAGATAGCTATATAACCTATAAAGACTATATTTACCCAACAATAAACGGTTTTTGGAGCTACAAAGCAGACAAGAATGGTAAAGTTTATGAGGTTAATGTGTCTCAAATAGAGTCTTCAAGAGTAGGCGATAGCGAGTTAACAGAGATGATTAATAGTGACTTCGAAGATGCTTGGAGAAAATGGGAGGGTAATGGATATGAGCACTATATGGTACCAGAGTTTGTCCGTTTTAAATATGGCAAAAAGTACCTATCTTTAAAAGTGATTTTTTGGGGAATTGATGGAGATAGTGCAAGAGTTAAAAAAAGCACTATCAATTATGAGATTATAGACTTTAATGATGAGGTAAATGAGTATATAAAATGCATAGACAAGAGGTAAATTTATGGCTAATTTAGCTAAAATCCCATTCCTCCTCCTCTACCGCCAGAGTTACCAGAACTTGCTTCACTCGAAGCTTCATTGCTCATACTACTTATATTTCCTTGTGAAATAGAAACACTTTGATTGTTCTGCGGTTGGTTGTCTAAATTCTCTATTTTAGTCATTATTACTTCTAGTTGTTTTTTTGGATTTGCTATATTTGTAGACAAAATTTTTGTTTTTATGGCATTCATATATCTATATCTATACTTTGCCTCTACATTGCTCATTTTTGTTATGATATCATCAATACTATTGCTTTTTGAAAGATCCAAAGTGATACTATTTGTTTTTATGGCATTTTTTAATATTTTTTGAGCTAACTGAATGTTTTTTTCAAAATGAGTATTTTGAATATTATTTGAAATATTTAGTAAGTTTTTTTGTGCTTTAAGTAGATTGTTTTGAGTTGATATTAAATTTTGACTTTGAATAATCTGTGTTTGTACAATTCTGTCTGCCATTGTGCCTATATCACTTGAGAGTTGTAGCATGCTTTTTTGGCTTGTGCTGTTGTTTTGTGTAGCCAAATTTGCTAATTGAATAGTTAGTTCAATTAGCTCTTTAGATAGATTATAGCTTAATATTAAAGCTTCTTGATCTTGTGTAATTATTGTAGTGCCACTTTTATTTAGTGTTAGTTCTGATGCAATAATTGAACTTGATGTCATAAGCACTAAAGATAGAACTATATTTTTCATTTTTTATCCTATATATTATAATTTAAATTGCATACTCTAAAAAATTTATAAGCTAGTAAGAGGTTGCAATTGTGTTGAATTATACAATAACTTTGTTACCTATTTGTTACCATGTTGAAAAATAATAATTAAAAATACTATTAAAAATTGAAAACAATTGTGTATATATGGTTATTTTAATACATATTATAATTTTTCCAAATTTTACCTGCATATTTTAGTAATTTGTTCGATATTGGCTTCTTAATGCGAGTAAAATAGTGAGTAGTTTAAAATCACATAAAATTATGTGAAATGTAAACTATAAGTGTAATTATAACTTTAAATTGTTATTATTTTGACCATGAAACTAAAAATACTTATAATCAAAGATGAAAATATTGTGGCACAAAATATAAAAAGAATTATGCTTTCAATAGGGCATAGTGTTTTAAAAATTGCTAAAACTGCTCAAGATGCATTTTGTATTGCAGGTAAGCTAAAACCAGATTTAGTGATATCTGATATTGATTTGAATGGTGATATAGATGGAACTGAGTGTTGTAAAATTTTGCAAAATAGATATAATGTTCCTGTAATTTTTATTAGCACACACAAAGATATAAATACTTTAAAAAAAGTAAGTAGTATAGATTTTATGAGTTATATTTTAGAGCCATTTCATGAAGATGAGCTAATAGTAAAAGTAAATTTAGCAATTCTAAAGAATGAACAATTCAAAAAGCAAAATAGGCAAGTTTTAAATACTATTTATAGCTATTGTAATAAAACAAACGAGTTATTTTTAGATGATGCACCTATATATTTAACAAAAAAAGAGCAATGTTTTTTAAGACTGCTTATAAAAGCAAGAGGTACCATAGTCTCATATGATACAATAGAGCATACTATTTGGCATGGAGAGTTCGTTCAAGATACTACAAGAAGACAGCTCATACATAGATTTAAACAAAAAGCACCAAATTTTCCTTTTGAACTTATAAAAAATAAGGGTGTGAGACTTATTTGTAAAATATAACACTGAATATAACGTTACTTTTGTATTATAATTTTAATTTTGACATAGAAGGAATTGATTATGTGGATAAAAAGTTTTGGTAAAAAACTATGTATTTTTATTTTTGTAATTTTTAGTAGCAATTTATTTTCAGCTAATACAAACGAGGTATTTAGAAACGGTGTATATATAGTTGAAAATCTAAGTCAGACAGGAAGAAAAGCAAAGTTTGATATTTGGGTTCGTGGGCCAGCAGATGCTGTAGTAGAAATATTTGATAAAAATGGTAAAAGAGTGGGCTGGAAAAGTATACCTGGTAAAAAAGGAATTAGTGATATTGTAGGAGATATAGGCGAGAAATGGGGAGATATATATAAAGACATAAGAGATGGTACTGTAGGAGAAGGACAAAGAAGTCATACAGTATCAAAAAAATCTACAGTTACATTTAATATACCTAAAGGAGGCACATTTAAAATATCAAAATCAAGTGATATAGCAAAAGCTGTTAATTATGCAAATACTGGTTTAGAATTACTTGGAAAAATAGGTATTACTAGTAAAGTGTTTGGAAAAACAGCTGGCGAAAGTGCTGCAAGTGCATTTGCAGATGCTCTTATTGCTAGGCCTTTATTGCTTACTGCATTATCTAAAGCAAATAATAGCGAGTTTAGTACAAAAGAATTATATACTGAATTAGCAAAAGTTGGAATAGATGTTTTGAAGTCAGCAGCTATTGCAAGTGGTGATAATGTAGCAAAAAATATATTAAATGGCGTATCTAAGAAGATTTTAGAAGGTGGAATTAGTGCGACTATAAAAGGTGCGGAATTTACTGCTTTTCTTTTAAATAATGATTCTGTAAGAAGAGATTTAAATTCTAATTACACAAATAGAGATAAACTTGATATTGTTGGTAGTGATACACCGCAAGAAGATAAAATACTAAAAGCAAAAGTGCATACAGTAAAAAAAGAAGAACCATTAGTTCTTAGTGGCAAAGAAAAAGAAAAAAAATTAGAGCCAAAAATTGAATCTAATCCAAATCTAATAGATGATAAAAATGATAAAACTTTAGCAAATCTAAAAACAAAAGATGACGAACTAAAAGCAAAAATCAAAGGAATTAATGAAAAAGAAAATAAGCTTGCTGCTAAAAAAGATGAGCTAAGAAGAGCAAAAGATAGACTAGCAAGTACAAATAAATATAACATTGTCCAAGTAAATAAAAGCACAAAAAGTTATGATACAAAAAAAGTAGGTTATCTTCAAAGAGCCAAGGAATTGGTTAGTAAAAATGGAGGCAAGTCGTTTAGTTTATGGAGCAAGTCAGACCAAGTTAGTATGGGTATCATAGCTCGTAACTTAGGACTGAGCTCCAATGTACAAAGTATAACTCAAAAAGGACGCTTTTTAGAAACTGTCTTAAAAAGAGAAGATTTTAATACACTTAAAGATAGATATGCATCCATAACAACAACGACAACTGGTACAAGAGGTGAGTACAATTATGACTATCAAAGGGCAGAGTCTTTAGTCAATACACTAGAAAATGAGGTACAAAATGCACTTGTTGCACTCGAAAATGAAAAACAAAGTATCAAAATACTAGAAGCCGAAAAAAATCAATTGATGGCTAGTGTGATCGATGCTGTAGATGATTATAACAATGAAGTTAAAACACAAATAGTATCACAATTAGATACCACCACTCAAGTTCAAGGAGAGATTTGGCTTGGAAGTATAACTATGAACTCTGAAGACAGATTAGCAGGTGGAGCCACAAAACTTCGTTATTGGGCTGGACAATTTGGACAATCAGTTGATGAGGTAGTCTTGTATAGTGGTGGAGGACCAATTTTTAATGATGAAAATGGGTATAAAATAACAAATGGAAAAGTTACAAGTTTTGAGATAGGTCTTGGACAAAACACACCAACAGATAATACAAAAGAGTTCCATATCTTCAATAATGAGATAGACAAAACATCATCTTTTTATGACGATAACTTAAATACTTTAAAACTTGAAAGACAACTTCCTGGCGGTGAAACACTCTCTATTCAGACAACAGGTCATTATGATTATAGCGCTTGGGGTGAGTGGGGACAAACAGGTGGTCTATATACCGATATAAACGGCGGAACAGGCATAGAGCAAAAAGCTACCCACAACAATTGGCAAGTTGGGCAAAGAACACAAGACCTGCCAACACAAGGAAGTGCTACTTATGTAGGTGTAGTTAATGGGCATTATTACCAAGGCAGTATAGGCTCAGAATATGGCGGTAAGATCAATGGAACTATGTCTATGACAGTTGATTTTGCCAACACTTCAGTAGTTGCAGGTGTTTTAAATCTTAAAAAAGAAAATGGAGCTACTTTTGCAACAGCACATATGGATCAGATGCAGTTAAATAGAGCAGAGAGTGGATTTGCGGGCAGGTTGATTGGTGCTGATGTTGCTATTCGAGATTGTGCAAATTGTGGTTCACAAAATATGATAGTAGGTCAATTTAACGGACCAAGTGCACAAGAAGTAAGTGGTATATGGAATATAACAAACAGCAGTGACCAACAGGCAAGTGGCACATTTGCAGGTAAAAAGTAAGGATGAAAGATATGAAAAAACTAATAACTATATCAATACTAACATCAACTCTGCTTTTTGGAGCAACGACTAAAGAGGTAAATAACCAAGCAATAGAGCTTTTAAAATCTAAAAATCCACAAAAGGCATATAAATTGCTAGAGACTGCCTATGCAAAGGGAAATTTTGACAATCAAACACTTTTTTTGTTAGGAACTGCTGCAAAGCAAAAAGGTGATTTTAAAAATGCAATTAAGTACTTTAAAGAGTTAATAGCAAGGGATAAAAAAGCTGTAAGAGTTAAGTTAGATTTAGCAGCTATGTACTATAAGGTTAAAAATCTAAAAAAAGCAAAAGAGCTACTTTTAGAAGTAAAAGCAACTACTCCTCCAAAAAAAGTTGGCGACAATATAGATAGCTTTTTAGCCGTTATAGATAGAGGCATACCAAAAGCTTGGACAGTTGGTGGAAGCATAGGTTACAGGTACGACTCAAATGCAAATGCAGGACCAGATACAGACACAATTTTGATGTATAATTTACCTTTTTCTTTAAGTTCAGATGCAAAAGAGAGCGATGACTACGCCAAGAAGTATAGTCTTAACATAGGTTATATAAAAAGTTTTGAAAGTTTTGCTTTGCAAACAGGTGTAAATGCAAACATGACTGATTATAATAATTTGGATAATTTAGATAGCCTTTCAAGCTCACTATCATTTGGTCCAACTTGGCGTGATAGTAACCTTATATATTCTTTTCCTGTTATAGCAAGTGTTCAAAAGATAGGTCATGAAAAAAGATACTACTCTATAAGCAAAGGTGTATCACCACAAGTAACATATCAGATAGGAAGAAACCTATCAATAAGTGCCGCACTTAGTTTGCAAGATAAAAAATACTATGAATCACACAATAGAGATAGCAACTCTATAACATTTTCACCATCAACAAGATATATTATAGGGCAATCAAGCTATGTGAGTCTTGGTGGATACTTGGGTCGTGAAAACTCTAAGACTGAAACAAGTAGCAATACTTCAATGGGTATCAATGCAGGATACTATAAAGTACTTATTAAAAATCTAAATATGTTTTTATCAGCATCACTAAGCAATACAGATTATAAAGGTGTAGAGATTGCATACTCTAAAAGTAGAGATGATAAGATGTATAATGTAGGTTTAAATCTATCTTATTTTATAGAGCCTATAAAGTCTAATTTAGCATTTAATACTTCTTATACAAAAAATAATTCAAATATTGTGATGTATAAGTATGATAGAAAGCAGGTAGGATTAAGCATTTCAAAAAGTTTTTAAATTTGGAAATCTAATAGCTACTTATCTCTTCTTAGAGCGTAAACAGCCAGCAATAAGTACAAGACAACTTGCAGCCAAAGTAGACCATACTGTACTAATATCTCGTCAAAACTTGCTCCCATTTGGTTTAATGCTAAAAACCCTTGTATAGCTGGAGTACAGGGGAATAGCAATGAAAAGTAGGTGATA
>JALSLU010000159.1 GCA_026988125.1 Sulfurospirillum sp. | reverse complement strand
AGAGGAATTTCTTAGGAGCTTTGCTTCTAAGAAAGGAGACAATAAATAAGTTTCTACAGAGCTTTAGCTCGTGCTTTAGTGAGAGGAATTTCTTAGGAGCTTTGCTTCTAAGAAAGGAGACAATAAAATGAAACTCCGCATCCCAGCAACAAGTGCAAATTTAGGTCCAGGTTTTGATTCGCTAGGTTTAGCTTTAAAGTTGTATAATTATGTAACAATAAAACCCTATGTTACCCATTGTGTGTCCATAAAAGGAGAGGGTTCTAAAAACTCCAAATTAAAAGTTAACAACATATTTGTAAATATATTTAATGAAATATATAAAGAGTTAAATGGTGTTTGTGATAACTTTAGATTCGAGTTTGAAAATCATATACCATTTTCAAGAGGCTTAGGTAGTAGCTCAGCTGTAATCGTTGGGGCGATCGCGAGTGCTTATTGTGTATCTGGTGTAAAAGTTTCTAAACAGAGTGTTTTAGATAGAGCACTCTGCTATGAAAACCATCCAGACAATATTGCTCCAGCTGTATATGGTGGATTTACAACTTCATTAGTGGAAGATAACAGAGTTTTTAGTTTAAAAAAAGAGTTGCCAAAAACTATACAAGCTATAGTGGTTATACCAAATCGTCCTATGAGTACATCTCACTCAAGAACACAGATTCCAAAGAGGTTTCTCTTGGAAGACTTAGTGTATAATAGCTCAAGAGTTGGAGTTTTAAGTGGAGCATTTTTTAGCGAAAATTGGGAGATGTTAAGAGTTTCTAGTAGTGATAGAGTTCATCAAGATAGGAGAATGAAAAAATTAAAAGAGTTGTTTAGAGTTAGGGATATTGCCTTAGAAAATGGTGCCTTGATGAGTACATTATCTGGGAGTGGTTCAACTTTTTTTAATTTAGTATATAGTAAAGATGCAAATAGAATATTTTCTGTTTTAAATAAAGAGTTTTCAAAATACAGGGTTGAAATACTCGATTTTGACAATAGTGGTTACTATATACTCGAAAGTTAAAAAACAGTTTAATTTTGGTATAATCATGAGCGAATTAAAAAAACCTATACGAATGTGCATCATATGTCGAGGTAGATTTAAACAAAATAGTCTTGCTCGCTTTCAAATACACGATAAAAAAATCATCAAGTATTCAAAAAAGGGGCGAAGTTTTTATATATGTAGTGAGTGTATGAGTTTAAACGAGATGCGTTTGATAAAGGTTTTAAATAGTAAATTAAAATTGAAATACAAAAAAATAGAAGAGTTTGGGGAGTATTTCTCAGACCAAGTGCGTAAGCACAATTAAGGAGAGAGTTGTATATGGATAAGGTGCGTATTAAAGAGATTGCAGATGAGCTTGCACAAAAAAGTAAAGATATTGTTATAAAGGCTAATGAACTAGGGATTAATGTAAAAGCGGCAAATAGTTCGGTTACACCAGAAGAGGCAGAAATGATTATGAACTATGTTCTAAATGGTGTTAAACAAAAGCCATCTGTAGCCAAAGATACAGAAACTTCTTTGAAACCAAAAGTAGAATCAAAAAAAGAAGAAAACTTAGTAAAAGAGAAACAGACAACTTCAAAGCCAAAAGCAGAAAAAAGTTCTAAAACTTTACCTAAAAAAGAGGAGCAGACAAAAGACTCTAAAAAAAAGGTAGAAGTAAAAAAAGAGATTAAAGAGCCTGAAATTAAAAAAGAGAGTATAGCTCAAGCTAGTGTCAAGAAGAGAAGAGGTCTTGTGATTGTAAAGAAAAAAAGACCAGCGAAAGTTGAAACAAAAGAGAGTGATTTTCCTTCGGCTTATAAAAAACAATCTATGACAAAAGCTCCGTTGGAGTCAGTTTTTGGTTCTATGCAAGAGACTCCAAAGAGAAAGAAAAAGGTTAAAAAAGCTCCTGCAGAAAAGAAAACAAATGTTCAAAAAATCGATATAGCATTTAGTGAAATGGCTGATATCAAGCTTGAATTGGAAGAAAATGTTGTAGTTTTGCCAGATTTTAGTGTAAAAGAGGAGCCAAAGGTTGAACAAAGAACAAAAAGGGTGACTGATCCTTCTCAAATTAGGACAACAAAAAAAGTGAGCTTTATTCAATCTCAAGGGATTAAAAGAAAAAGTAAAAAGAAAAAATCTAAAAAAGTAACAGACGAAAATGCAGATGTTATCAAGTCTGTTGAGATTCCTGAAGAGATTAGAGTTTATGAATTTGCAGATAAAATCAAAAAGCCAGTTGGTGAGGTTATAAAAGAGCTCTTCTTGTTAGGTATGATGGTAACTAAGAATGACTTTTTAGATAAAGACTCCATAGAGATTTTGGCTGAGACTTTTGATGTAGAGGTTACTACTGTAAATACACTTGAAGAGATAGATTATGTAAAGGCTTACGAGGAGAGTTCAAGTGAAGAGGAGTTGGTTGAGAGAGCGCCAATCATTACTATTATGGGGCATGTTGATCATGGAAAAACTTCACTTTTGGATTACATAAGAAGCTCAAAAGTAGCTGCAAAAGAGGCTGGTGGAATTACTCAACATGTAGGAGCTTACATGGTTGAGAAAAATGGTAAAAAGATTACTTTTATAGATACTCCGGGTCACGAAGCCTTTACAGAGATGAGAAGCAGAGGTGCTCAAGTAACCGACATCGTCATAGTTGTAGTAGCAGCAGACGATGGAGTAAAGCCTCAAACAAAGGAGGCAATCGAGCATGCAAAAGCAGCAAATGTACCTTTTATAATAGCTATGAACAAGATGGACCTACCTGCAGCAAATCCCGACTTGGCAAAAGCTGGATTAGCAGAGCTTGGTGTTACTCCAATAGATTGGGGTGGGGAGCATGAATTTGTAGAAGTCAGTGCAAAAACTGGACAAGGCATTGATGATCTGCTTGAGGTGATTTTGCTTCAAGCAGAGGTTATGGAGTTAAAAGCAAATCCAAACAAACCTGCAAAAGCTACAGTTATAGAGAGCTCACTTGAGAAGGGAAGAGGTCCTGTGGCAACTGTGGTTGTAAATGATGGAACTTTAAAAGTTGGCGATGTGATAGTTGCTGGAGTTGGTCATGGTAAGGTTAGATCCCTTTTGGATGATATGGGCAAAAGAGTAAAACAAGCACTTCCTGGTGAGCCAGTTGTTGTTTTGGGTCTGAGTGAAGTGCCAAGTGCAGGAGAACATCTAGTTGTAGTTAAAAATGATAAAGAGGCTAGAGAGTTTGCTAAGAAAAGAGCAGAGTATTTAAGACAAAAAGAGTTATCTAAATCTACTAAAGTAACACTAGATGAGCTAAGCTCCAAAATTGCTGAGGGGGCTATAAAGAGCCTGCCAGTCATACTAAAAGCAGATGTTCAAGGCTCACTAGAAGCCATAAAAGGCTCACTTGAGAAGATTAAAAATGATGAAGTCAAGATAAACATTATAAGTGCTGGAATTGGTGGAATTACTGAGAGTGATGTAGCTTTGGCTGAGGCTAGTGAAAACAGCGTAATCTTAGGTTTTAATGTTAGACCAACAGGTAGCGTAAAAGAGAAAGCCAAAGCCAATGGCGTAGAGATAAAAACTTACAATATAATCTATGATTTGATCGATGATGTAACAAACCTAGTAGCAGGGCTTCTCTCTCCAGTTATAAGAGAAGAAAATCTTGGTCAAGCTGAGGTTAGAGAGGTATTTGTAGTACCAAAGGTTGGAGCAATTGCAGGGTGTATTGTTACTGATGGTGTTATAAATAGAGGGGTTAAAGTAAGACTTATTAGAGATGGTGTGATTATCTATGAAAGCACAATTAGCTCACTAAAGAGATTTAAAGATGATGTAAATGAAGTCAAGAAGGGCTATGAGTGTGGAATTGGGATAGAAGGTTTTAATGACATAAAAGTTGGAGATTTCATTGAGAGCTTTAAAGAGGTTGAGGAGAGAGCAACACTAGATGTCTGAAAAGAGCATAAAACTTCAACGAACTGAGAGTATTTTAAAAGAGCTTATCCCTGAGGCTCTCTCAACCTTAAGCGATGAGATGCTTAGTGGGCTTTGCGTGGTAGATGTAGAGTGTACTAGGGGTAAGTATGATGCAACTGTATGGCTAGACAAGATGATGTTTGATGAAAAAGAGCAAAACTACATAATCAATCATCTAAAAAAGGTCAATACTCACCTAAAAAACTACTGTATGCAGGCTGAGGGGTGGTATAGGTGTCCAAATTTTAAATTTAAGTTTGATGATAAACTAGAGAAGCAAAATAAGATGGATAAACTTTTTGAGCAGATTCAAAAAGAGCTAAAAAAGAGTAGTGATGACAAATAAAGAGACAATAAAAAACATAGTGGAAGATTGTGGAGTTAAGCTTTATGACATAGAGACTGTGAGTGAAAATGATAGAAAAATTTTTAGAATTTATATAACAAGTCAAGATGGAATTGACTTAGATAAATGCGCAGAGATTACTCGCATACTCTCACCAATCTTTGATGTAGAACCTCCAGTAAATGGAGCATATACCCTAGAGGTAAGCTCCCCTGGAATTGAGAGGGCTCTTAAAAAAGAGGATCACTTCAAAAGCTCAATAGGCGAACTTGTAAAAATAAAGCTTATCAATACCGATACAATCATTGGTGAGCTTAAAGAGTTTAAAGATGGAAAAATTACTATCTTGGAAGATGATGGCGAGTTAAGCGAAATCTCACTAGATGAGATAGAAAAGGTAAGAACCTACTATAAATGGTAGATTTAAAGCTCTTAGATTTAGCTACAGATTTTGCATGGAAGTTTCAAGGACTTACCTATCCAAATCCAGCAGTCGGAGCTTTGATTTGTGATGAGCTTGGAAGAGTTATCAGCATTGAAGCTCATAAGCGCGCAGGATCTCCTCATGCCGAGGTTGAAGTTCTAAAGAGTGCATATTTTAAAATTACAAATGATGATAAAATCCTACAACTACAAAATTCAAGCGAAATTCACAGCTACCTAGAAAACAACCACAACAACATCTTTAAAAACTGTACAATCTATGTAACACTTGAACCGTGTAACCATTTTGGAAAAACCCCACCTTGTAGCCACCTTCTAGCAAAGATGAAATTTAAAAGAGTTGTAATTGGCTCACTTGAATGCAACAAAGATGCAAGCGGAGGAGCAGAGTTTTTAAGGCAAAATGGCATAAGAGTTGATTTACTAGAGAACTCTAAGTGTAAAGCCCTGATTGAGCCATTTAATTTATGGCAAAGGGATGGATTTGTCTTTTTTAAGCTTGCAATGAGCTTAAATGGAGTCGTAGATGGTGGCGTAATTACATCAAAAGAATCAAGAGAGTTGGTGCATAAGCTAAGAGACAGATGCGACTTGCTAGTCATTGGTGGTAACACAGTAAGAGTAGATAGACCAACACTAGATGCAAGGATGACAGGAGGCAAAGCTCCAGATATCCTAATATACTCAAAAAGAGAAGATTTTGACAGATCCATGCCACTGTTTAGCATTCCAAACAGAAAAGTTTTTATATCAAACAGCCTTGAATTGACCAAAAAATACAAATTTATAATGATTGAAGGAGCAGAAGGAATGCTAAAAGCCACAACAAAGATAGTAAATCACTACCTGATCTTTCGCTCACCAAATTTTAAAACAGGCAATCATCCAAACTTAAATTTAAAATTAAAAGAACTTTATAGTCAAAAGATAGGTAAAGATAGGTTTGGTTGGTTTAAACGGTCTCATTTGAAACATTAGGAAAATGTTGTTTTGTAAGTAAAGCTCAAATGTAAGGATAACAAGCGGCTGTCGTGAGTGATAACTTTCCCGATAGGGTAAATTATTCGTTTTTGTGATTTGTTATGCGTTTAGTCATATGCCTGTTGCCGATGTCTAAAATCAACTACAGCAATAATTAATTTTTCATCTTCAATCAAATAAAATAGTCTATAGTTACCAACTCTATACCTATAATAGCCTTCTAATTTACCTTTAAGCTTTTTTATATTTGTTCCGAAATGAGGATTTTCTCGTAATTGAGGATACACAAAATTTTCTATTTTTGTATAAAGCTTTTTATCTATTGTCGTCTTTAACCTTAAAAATGTTTTAGTTTCTGCAATTTGATATCTAGACAATTGTATAATCACCATTTTTCAAATCATCTAAACCATTCATTAAGTTTTTTACAAGTTCTTTATCATCCAAGATCTCTTGCATTTCATCATTATCTACAAATTGAGAAGATGTTAAATACTGCATTGTCGCAAACTCAATAAAGTTTGAAAGGGTTCTCTTTTGACCTTCTGCTGCAAGCTTAATCATATTGTAAATTGAATCATCTATTCTCATTGTTACTGTTTTCATAACAACTCCTTTGAATATTTATATTTACTATTATATTCAATTTTATTCACAATGTCAATATATTTGAATTGCACATAATGGAGTGGATGCTCAATCCGCACCCCGTTATCTCGGATGCGACAGCGTCCGAGATAACGACTTAGTTGAGAAATATTTGAGCCGCAGGGTCAAATATTTCTCTCCAATGATTTGTTAGCACTTATATATTTATCGAATAATAGGTTTTTAAAAAGT
>JALSLU010000158.1 GCA_026988125.1 Sulfurospirillum sp. | reverse complement strand
CAAAGATTATATGATACTCGTTCTTCATTTGCAACAATGATGCTTTCAAGTGGAAAATTTAGCATCAATCATATTGCTCAAATCATGGGTCATATATACGTAGAAATGCTGATGCATAAGTACAACAAGTTTATACAATCTGAGATAAGAAAAATTGATAAATCTATTGGATTGTTCTAAATAAAAAAGCTACTATATAGCTACTGTAAGTATTTAAGCCTCTGAAACATCGTAATTTGGGGGTTTAAAAAGGTATGGCTCCGGATGCTGGATTCGAACCAGCGACCAAGTGATTAACAGTCACCTACTCTACCGCTGAGCTAATCCGGAATATGATTAATGAGGACGAAATTATAGTAAAAAACTTATGCTTTGTCAAGAGTTTTTTTAGCTAATTTGTAAAAATTTACTCCTGCTATGTTTACTATTTCAACTTTATTGCAATTTATAAGCTCTTTTAGAAGCTTTTGAGAGTTTGAACTAAAGCTATATTTAACATCATCAAAACTTTGAGGTCTTTTATCTAGTGTATTTAAAATCTCCTCCTTGGTAAACTCTCTTCTTTTCTCTATGTACTCTCTTTTGTAGGCTATGCTCACCGGAAGTCCCTCCAAAAGATTTGCTAAATTTTTCAGTTTTTCTATACTAACTCCCTCTACTTTGTATGCAGGAGGCCTATCTATGGTTCCTAAATCTATCCTCGAGGGATTTATGCTCCTAAAAACCTCTTTGAGCAACGCAAACTCCTCTTGGTTATCATTTATGCCTTTAACTACCAAAACTTCTAAAACAAGCTCTCCTTTAAATTGTTGCCTAAACTCTTTTATGCTCTTTATAATCTTTTCTACATGTAAGCCTTTAACTGGTCTATCTATCTTTTTAAAACACTTTTCGCTAGCACAATCTAATGAAAACTTTACTATATCTAAATCCATCAAACTCTCTGCTACATTTCTACAAGTAGAGCCATTTGAGAGGATCAAAAGTTTTGTATCTTCTTTTATGGTCTGTAGCTCGTGAATTAACTCCTTGAGGTAGGGATATAGGGTTGGCTCACCATTTGCTGTTAGGGTTATGACATCTAGGTTTGTAAATTTTTTTAAAGCTTTTTTAACCTCATCTACTATCTCTTCAACTTTTGGCGAGTCTATCTGGGTAGTTATGGGTTTTGAGGCTTTAAGTTCGCAGTATAGGCAGTCAAAATTGCACTGTTTGGTATTTGGACTTAAATCTATCCCTAGAGATTGTCCAAATCTCCTTGAGGTTATGGGTCCAAATACCAAGTTTGACATTATATCTTTGTTTGGGTCTGTACCTCATTGATGAAGTACTTTGCATTTTCTACTGGAATATCCGGTAAAATTCCATGCCCTAAGTTAAAGATATGTCTTTGATTTTTCATCACTTTTACAATCTTCTCAACTCCCTCTTTTATGGCCTCTTTTGAGTAGAGCCTAGTTGGTTCCATATTGCCTTGAAGTACATACTTATCCCCAAGCTTCTCTTTTGCTAACTCTATAGGGGTTGACCAATCTACTCCAAAAACATCAAATTCTCCATCAATTCTATCTAAATAACCACTAATTCCTTTTGGGAACATTATAACTGGAATCTCTGGATACCTGCTTTTTAGAAAAGTTGAAATCTCCTTCATATAGCTCCAACTAAATTCAAAATAGGCATCCTCCTCAAGAGCTGCCGCCCAAGAATCAAAAATCATAACAGCATCAACGCCACTTTTGATTTGATTCTCCATATATAGTTTTATAACCTCTGTAACCTTTTTAAGTAATTTGTGCATAAACTTTGGATTTGTGTAGATAAGCTTCTTAACAAGCGCATAAGTCTTTGTGCCTTTTCCCTCAATCATATAGGTCGCTAGTGTCCAAGGAGCGCCACAAAAACCAATCAAAGCCTTACTTGCTTCAAGCTCACCCCTAATGAGCCTTATAGCCTCATATACATACTCCAATCTCTTAGCAGCCTCTTCAATGCAAAGCCTATCTAAATCCTCTTCGGATTTTATAGGGCTTAGAAAGAGTGGCCCCTCACCTTTTACAAACTTAAGCTCCATACCCATCTCCATAGGCACCACCAAGATGTCACTAAACAAAATCGCCGCATCAACTCCTAATATATCAATAGGCTGAAGTGTTACCTCGCAAGCCTTTTTAGGGTCCCTGCAAAGAGATAAAAAATCTCCAGCTTCTGCTCTTACTTTCATATACTCTGGTAGGTATCTTCCTGCTTGTCTCATCATCCAAACTGGAGTATATGGTGTTTTTTTACCAAAACATGCATCTACAAATATCTTACTCATTTTTATCCTTATGTTATTTTTTTCCTACTTTTCCTAAAAAGAAAAGCCCAACAGAGACTGCAGTGATTGAAAGAGCTAGATAGAGTAGCTCTAGTGGAGTTTTATAATCAGACAATCCAACTTTTTTAAAAAATCCAACCACCAAAACCATTACTATAACTTTTGAAATTTTATCTTTTAACTGATCTAGTGTATGTATGGCTAAGATTTTATTTTCATTTAGCTCACTCTCTTTTGCTGGGTCAATCTCAGAGATAAATAGCTCATACAAACCAAAAGCAAATATAAGCATAACAACACCTATGAGGTATAAATCAACCGCTCCGATAATGTCTCCCACTACCTTTTCATGAAACTTTGCTGGATGAAGCCCGTTTGCATAAACACCCCAAACATACTTAGCAACACTTACTATATCTATGCTAGCAATCACAAATAGTGTTATAGCCCCAATCAAGCCAAAAACAACAGCTAAGATTACTATGAATCTTGTATTCCAAAGACTCCACTCAAAAAATCTCTCTAACACCTAGTCCTCCATCTCTATCCACTTTAATGCAATCCTAACTGCATTTGTAGCAGCTCCAACTCTTATCTGATCAGCCACACACCAAAGATGCAAAATATTGTCTCTGTAGATATCTTTTCTAATTCTTCCTACAAAAGTTTCATCTGTATCAGTTGCAATGATTGGCATAGGGTAGATGTTCTTTGCAGGCTCATCCATAACAACAACATTTTTTGCATCTCTTAAAGCTTGTGTTGCTCTCTCTACACTTATATCACTATCAAAATGAATTGTAATTGCCTCACTATGACTTCTCAAAACTGGCACCCTAACACAAGTAGCACTAACCTCAATGGTTTTACCAAGAATTTTTTGCGTTTCATTAACCATTTTCATCTCTTCTTTTGTATAGTCATTCTCCATAAAAACATCTATATGTGGTATAACATTTAGTGCTATTTGGTGAGCAAAAGCCTCTTTTTTACTCTCATCAAGTCTAAATGCAAAAAAGTCCTGCATCTGTTTTACAAGCTCCTCCATTCCAGCCTTTCCCGCTCCACTGACTGCTTGGTAGGTACTAACATCTACTCTTTTTATGCTAAAAACATCATCAAGTGGTTTTAAAACCTGCACCATTTGAATAGTAGAGCAATTTGGATTAGCAATAATCCCTCTAGTCTTCCAGTTAGCTATATCATCAGGATTACACTCAGGAACAACCAAAGGCACATCCTCATCCATTCTAAAATGGCTTGTGTTGTCTATAACAACAGCTCCTGCTTCGGCTGCAAATGGAGCAAAGTGAGCTGAAATAGAACCACCAGCACTAAAAAATGCTATATCTATCTCTTTTTCTTCAAAAACAGTTTCTGTTAACTCTAAAACTTTGTAGTTTTTACCCTTGAACTCTATGTCACTCCCAGCACTTCTGCTTGAAGCTAGTGGTACTAATTCATTTATAGGAAAATTTACCTCTTCTAAAACTCTAAAAAGCTCCTCTCCAACAGCTCCAGTTGCCCCAACTATTGCAACATTATACTTTCTCATTTTCAACCCTTATAGCAAATTTTTTTATCTTTTTTTTCAACAACTCTTTATTAAATCCTAAAATCGTAGAGGCTTCTGTTAAGTTATAATTTACACTAAGAAGAACCTCTTCAATCAACTCCTTTTCCATGCTCTCTATACTCAGCTTTTTACTTCGGCTATCTAAAAATAGATCCTCTTTTTCAATATTGTCATTATCGCACAAAATAGCTGCTCGCTCAATTACAGATATTAACTCTCTTACATTCCCTGGCCAATTATAGCTCAACAACTCCTCCTTGGCTTCAGTAGAAAATCTTTTTTTGCTCAAACTGTATTGGGTTACCACTTTAGCTAAAACTTTACTAGCTATATCTAAAATTTCCTCTCTTCTTTGTCTTAATGGAGGTATCTTTATTGGTATAGTATTTAATCTGTAGTATAAATCTTCTCTAAACTTACCTTCTTTTATGAAACTTAGTATATCGGCATTTGTTGCAGATACAATTCTAACATCTATAGAAATCTCTTTTATGCCCCCAACTCTAATTATAACTCTCTCTTGCAATACTCTTAGTAACTTAACTTGAAGAGATATAGGCATCTCAGCTATCTCATCCAAAAAAAGTGTTCCGCCATCAGCTACTTCAAAAAAACCTTTTTTTGTAGAGGTTGCATCTGTAAATGCACCTTTTTCATAACCAAATAACTCACTCTCTAGTAGATTTTCTGGAATAGCAGCCATATTTATAGCAACAAAAGGGGCGCCACTTCTGAATGAATTTTTATGAATATACTTCGCAAAAAGTTCCTTACCAACTCCACTTTCACCAGTTAACAAAACAGAGGCATCTGTTTTAGCAGCTTTTTTTG
The DNA here is from genome assembly GCA_026988125.1 of Sulfurospirillum sp. Lineage (GTDB taxonomy): Bacteria > Campylobacterota > Campylobacteria > Campylobacterales > Sulfurospirillaceae > Sulfurospirillum_A. The sequence continues at coordinate 1,834 of JALSLU010000158.1, read as the reverse complement.
CGATCAAAAGAGCCTTCTCAAGAGCCTCAGAAGTTGCTAAAAAATCATCTTTATCCTCAAAATTTTGCTCTTTATTCTTTATCTTTCTACTAATTTTTGCCTGTCTTTTAATCGCTTCAACTAGAGTATCTATCTCGAATGGTTTTGTTAAAAAATCTTTTACTCCCAATCTCAGCGACTCTATTGCTCGATTTAAGGTTGCATTTCCTGTAATAACAATTATATCATACCTTCCATCAAGCCTTTTTATAAACTCAATCCCATCCATTTTGGGCATATTTATATCGGTTATAATCAAATCGATGCTATTGTCAATCTTTTTTAAAGCTTCAGTTGCACTTTTGTAAGTTTGAACTTGAAACTCTTTAAACTCTGCCAAAGCAAACTCTAAAGACTTTCTCATATTTATGTCATCTTCTACAACTGCAATTTTCATTAAATCATACCTACTTACTATTTTACAATGGTTATATTAGCAAATTGGTCTTTAAAATCTACTGTAAATTTAGTTGGAGGAATAACAAGCTCATTAATATCTTCAATACCACCTATAAAAGAGTCAGTTTTACTTAAAATACGACTTCCATACGGATAAAAACAAGGAAGTATTTTGTTGAAGTTTTTATTTAATAGGTGAAGATTTGAATCACTTTTAGCATTATTGATCTTAACTACGCAGGTTGAAAGTTTTTTAAAATTCCCTTCTATCATATGAGGAGATATATTTTTCTCCTCATATGTAATGATCTTATTGTGCGTAATAACCCTATAAGAGAACCAAAAAAATCCTTTTGCATTAAGAATAGCAGAGAGTAAAATTAATATGCAAAGATTTCTTTCCACCTATCTCCATTCATTTTCAATTCCATCCTAACTATATAGAGTCCGTCTTTATAAGTGTGTTCAACTATAGTAGCATCTTTTACAACTCCATTAACTTGAGAAACAATTCTTGAATCATATAAAGCTGCATTTTTAACTGTATCTTTTGCGTTAATTTTAACTCCATAAAGCTTCTCAGCCATTTGTCTATAGGCATCTGCTACCGCAGCTCTTTTTGCCAAAGCTTTAGCCTGAGCAGGAGAAACTGTATTTTGCGGAGCTATTCCCTCACCATTTACCACAAAAAGCTTCTCAGGAGCATCCAAGACATATGCTAACTTACTACTTTTATTTTGAGTTAACACTTTCTCTTTTGTGTCATCCTTAATTGTAACATTGTATTGTATTGGCTTTTGAGGTGCTTTATTGGCTGAGCTTGTGTTACTCTTTAAACTACAACCATTAAACAACATCAGAACAAACATACTTGTAAATAGTGAAGCAATCCATCTATCTAAGCTCATAATCTTCCTTTTTCATAATTTTTCATAATATCAAGCAAAACTCATTCCAATAATTTTATATTAGAGTCTCACCACTGCTCTCTTTCTCTTCATCCTCTTTTTCCTCTTTAGGACACCTAGAGATACTAGCTACATCATCACCTTTTACTATATAGACTCCACTAGTGTTTCTTCCGGATTTGGAAATGCTTTGCATATCTACCCTAATCATCTTTCCACTCTTTGTAAGAGCCATCATATCCATAGACTCATCAACCATCAAACAACCAACTACATTTTTACCAGTTTTATTGGTCATCTTCATAGCAATCACACCACTTCCACCACGATTAGTTAGTCTATACTCACTAGCTTCTGTTCTCTTGCCAATTCCTTTTTCACTTACTATTAGTATCTCTTCATTATCATCTTTTATAACATTTCCATCAACTACTTCATCACCTTCATGCTTAAACTTGATGCCCCTAACACCTCTTGTGCTTCTTCCT
>JALSLU010000157.1 GCA_026988125.1 Sulfurospirillum sp. | reverse complement strand
GTGTTTAATCGCTTTTTTAGCTATACTTCTAGGACACTTTTCATATAGCTCACCCTTGTATATGTCAAACACATCACAAAATACAATTATAGTTGGATCAGCAGTAAATGGATCTAAAAATGCACTCTGGGCTTCTGGCATAAGAATCATATCTGATCTGTTTATTGGTTGCCACGCTTCTATGCTTGAGCCATCAAAAGGGATACCATTTTTAAAAGTGTCTGGCTCAATTGCCTTTATGTTATAAGTTACATGATGCCAAGCACCTTTGATATCTGTGAAACGAAAGTCAACAAATTCTACCTCATTCTCTTCACAAAATTTGAAAAACTCCTCTACGCTATTTACAAATTTTCCCATTTTTTCTCCTCAATTAAAATTTTATAACTATTGTACCCAAATGTTGCTCAAAAAACCATTTTAATATGATTAAAAATTAATCATATGCATCTCCTTTTTTATATAGTATGAGCATTTTGTGTATCCAAAATCTTTTGCATACTTATACAGCTCTTCCTTTTTAAATCCAACTTGAGTAGGATCATGTGCGTCTGAACTAAATGTTATAGGTATGTCATACTCGCAAAGTAGCTCCATAATATCTCTACTTGGGTAAATCTCTCCTACAGGTTTTCTCAGTCCTGCAGCATTTATCTCTACGCTCATACCAGATTTTTTTATCTCTTTGATAGCATCTTTTGCTATGATTTTTACATCTTTTTTTGGAAGATAGTTAAAAACTTTTATAAGGTCAATATGTCCAACTATTTGAAAAAGACTACTTTTAGCAAGTGCTTTGATCTCTTCAAAGTAGTCTTGCCAAATTTTGTCTATATCCCTACTTTTATATTCGCCTATAAATTCAGGATTGTCAAATCCCCACTGATTTATAAAATGAACTGAGCCAATTAGGTAGTCTGTATCAGCTTTTAAAACTTTTTCCTCTATAAAACCATTTAAAAAGTCTACTTCATATGCTAAAAGAATGTTAATTTTCTTTTTATACTTTTCTCTCAAAAGTAGTACCTCGTTTTCATAGTTTTGCATCTGGTTTAAATCCATTCTATGTTTTTTATCAAAATTCATAGGTGCGTGGTCACTAAAACCAAAATAGCGTATTTTGTTTTTTATTGCCTCTTTTACATAATCTTCATTTTTTCCATTTGCGTGCTTGCATAAAACAGTATGATTGTGCAGATCAACACTCATAATAATTTCCTTAAATAGTTTTTTTATTCCAGTTAAAGTAGAATTATATAAAAATTTTTATATAATGAAGCATAATGTTTCAAGGAGAGCCTTATGACACAAGAAGAATTAGACGCTTTAATGGCAGGTGGAATAGATGATGAGGAGCTTGCAGAAGATGAGGATTCAAAAGAAGATTTAAATGAGGAAAAAAGTAGTAATGAATCTTCCAATATGGATGTATCGGAAGAAAAGATAGATGATGATATAGATATGCAAAACTACAAACCATCTGCAAATGTTGCTTGGCCACCACCACCTCCTACAGAAGATCACAAAATGGTTTACCAGCTTGATGATGTAACAAAAGACTCTGAAAAAAAGGCTGGTGAGGTTTTTGATAGATTAGAGTCAATAAATAATTTTATGATGGAAGCTGAAGAAAATGCAAATGAAGTAATAGAGCTTATTGATTCTAACATAGAGCTTTTTGAAAAATTGTGTGAAAAATTTCCAAAAGTGAAAGAGTTTACAAAGGCACTAGAAGATAATAAACAGATGAAACAAAAGGTTGAAAAGCTTATAGAGAGTGCTCAAAATAGTGAAGATGAGATTATGATGACTATGGATATAATGCAGTATCAAGATATTCATAGACAAAAGATAGAGAGGGTTATAAATGTAATGAGGGCACTTTCAAAGTACATGAGTAGTCTATTTGAAGGAAAGATTGAAGATGAAAAGAGAGTAGGAAGTGCAGTTCATATACATGGTGATGAAAATACAGAAAATGTTGTTAGTAATGATGAAATAGAAGAGTTAATTGCAAATTTGGGAAAAAAGTAGTTGAAAAGAGCAGAGTTACTTTCACCCGCAGGAAATTTTGAAAAACTAAAAATTGCTTTGGCTTATGGTGCTGATGCAGTTTATGGTGGAGTTAGTCACTTTTCACTTAGAATAAGAAGCGGGAAGGAGTTTACCTATGATAGCTTTGAAGAAGCAGTTAAATATACTCATGGTTTGGGTAAAAAAATCTATGTAACAATCAATGGTTTTCCTTTTAATTCACAGATAGAGTTACTGAAAAAACATATAAACAAGATGGCAAAAATGAAGCCAGATGCGTTTATAGTAGCCTCAGTCGGTGTTATAAAATTGGCAAAAGAAATTGCTCCAGAGATTCCACTCCATCTCTCTACTCAGGCAAATGTTATGAACTATCTTGATGCAGAAGTTTTTTATGAGATGGGGATAAAAAGGGTAGTAGCTGCAAGAGAGATAAGTTTGAATGATTTAAAAGAGATCAAAAAACATCTTCCAAAGCTTGAGCTTGAAGTATTTGTGCATGGTTCAATGTGTTTTGCATATAGTGGTAGATGTCTTATAAGTTCACTACAGAGTGGAAGAGTCTCAAATAGAGGAAGCTGTGCCAATGATTGTAGATTTCCATATACACTTTATGCTCACAATGAAGAGAATGGAACTCTTTTCAAAGTTGAAGAGGATGAGTGTGGAACTCATATAATGAATGCTAAGGATTTGAATTTAGTTTCACATTTGAATGAGATATTAAGTAGTGGTGTTGTTGATGCTTTAAAGATAGAGGGAAGAACGAAGAGCCCGTACTATGTTGGAATTACTGCAAAAACCTATAGAGAAGCTATAGATGACTTTTATAGTGGTAAGTTTGTTCCAAAAAGATATGAGCAAGAGTTAGATACTACTAAAAGCAGAGGTTTCAGCGATGGGTACTTGATTAGTAGGCCATACCAAAAAAATGATACAATAAACTTAGCTCAATCCATAAGCGAAGGCACACATCAAGTTTTTGCCGAAGTTCAAGATGATGGTTTTAGTTTTTTGGCAAAAGATAGGGTTGATCCAAATGTGGAGTATGAGCTTGTTTTGCCGGATACTTTCGGAGTAGAAGAAGTTGAAAATAATTTGGGAATAATAAGAGAGGAAAATGGTAGGTTTTTTATAATGTTTAAAGAGCTCGTAAGTATAAAAGGTAATAAGGTGTATAGCTCAATTCATAGTGGAAATTTAAATGCTATAAAGCTACCTGTACATCTGCCTCCATATACCTTTTTTAGAAGAAAAGTTGAAGGATGAGTATGAAATTTGTATCGATTTTGATGGGGAGTAAAAGTGACTATGAAGTTATGAAAGAATCTGCTAAGATTTTAGAAAAGTTTGGAGTAGCTCATGAATTGATTATAACTTCTGCTCTAAGGAGTCCTAATAGAACAAAAGATTATATACAAAATGCTGAATCAAAAGGAGCTAAAGTTTTTATAGCAGCGGCTGGTATGGCTGCATGCTTAGCTGGAGTAGTTGCGTCACAAACTACTAAGCCTGTTATAGGTGTTCCTCTAAAAGGTGGAGCAATGGATGGTCTTGATGCAATGCTAAGCACTATTCAGATGCCTTCAGGTATACCTGTTGCTACTATGACATTAGGAAAAGCTGGTGCTGTAAATAGTGCATATTTAGCTATGCAAATTTTGGCGATCGAGGATGAGGAGTTAAGGGTAAAACTTTTAGAAGATAGGATTTTAAAAGCAAAAAAAGTAGAAACCGATTCTTTGGATGTAGAGTTAATCATTAAGGATAACTTATGCAAACTTGGTTAGAGATTGATGAGTTTAGCAGGCTAGTTCATTTGGATAGAAAAACTATAGAAGATATGATAGACAGAGGTAAGCTAAAAACAAAAGAGGAGGATGGTAAGGTTTTAATTGAAGCTACTGAGGGAACAAGAGAACTTATACCATCTAAAGGGTCTTCACCGATAGAGGCTGAAGTGGTTACTTTAGCTGGAGCTGATTTTGTAGAAAAAACAATAGGTACTATTTTGGGTCTACATGAAAAGGTTATGGATGCAAAAGATGAGACATTAGATGCCTTAAGAAGTGAAAACCGCTTTTTAAAGGAGGCACTATTTTCAATGCAAGAGCTTTATGATGAAGATAGAAAAATTGTAGAGACATTAACAAAACAGGTAGAGCAGCTTCAAGAGGAACTGGAGTTTACAAGAAGAAAATATAAACTTATGTGGAATAAAGCTATAGAAAATTATAAAAAGGATTGATAAATTGTTAACTTTTAGTGAAATGCTTTTAAAATTGCAGACTTACTGGCAAAATGAGGGATGTACAATAGTTCAGCCGTATGATTTACCAGCTGGTGCTGGAACTTTTCATAGTGCAACATTTTTACGCTCACTTGGTAAAAAGCCATGGGCAACAGCTTATGTGGCACCTAGTAGAAGACCAACAGATGGAAGATATGGAGAGAACCCAAATAGACTTGGGGCGTATTATCAATTTCAAGTTTTAATTAAACCTAGTCCAGATAATATTCAGGAGTTGTATTTGAGAAGTTTAGAAGCTCTTGGCTTGGATTTAAAAAAACATGATATTCGCTTTGTAGAAGATAACTGGGAGAGTCCAACTCTTGGCGCTTGGGGTCTAGGATGGGAGGTTTGGCTAGATGGTATGGAGGTAACTCAATTTACCTACTTCCAACAAGTTGGAGGCATAGCATGTGAGCCTGTTAGCGTTGAGATAACTTATGGTGTGGAGAGGCTTGCTATGTACTTGCAAAACAAGGATAGTGTATTTGATTTGGTTTGGAATGAAAACTCACATGGAGTAACAACTTATGGGGATGTTCATAAGCAGAGTGAGTATGAGTTTAGTAAGTATAACTTTGAAGTAGCAGATACTAAAATGCTACTTGAACAGTTTGAAAATGCAAGAGTAGAGTGTAAAAGATGTTTAGAGGAAAATTTACCACTTCCTGCTTATGACTGCTGCTTAGTTGCTTCACATACATTTAATGTTTTAGATGCTAGAAAGGCTATAAGCGTTACTCAACGACAAAACTACATACTAAAGATTAGAGAATTAGCAAAAGGATGTGCAGTGAAGTATAAAGAGGTTGTTGATGAAGCTTCGTGAAGTTTATGAATTTTTAAATGAAATTAGTCCATTTGAAATTCAAGAGAGCTGGGATAACAGTGGGCTTCAAGTTGGGAGTTTAAATGATGATATAGAGAGGGTTTATTTAAGTTTGGATGTTGACTCTTCTTTGTTAAAAGAAGTTAGAGAGAACTCATTAATAATAACGCATCATCCATTAATTTTTAAAGGTTTAAAAAGTTTAGATGCAAATTTTTTCCCATCTAGCTTAATCAAGAAGATGATTAAGAAGGATATATCACTAATCTCTATGCACACAAATTTTGATAAAACTCACCTAAATAGCTATGTAGCAAAAAATGTTTTAGGTTTTAGGGATGCTTCATGTTGTGAAGATTTTATATGCTACTTTGATCTAAATATGAGTTTTGATGAGTTGTGTTTGCATGTAAAAAACTCTTTGAAAATTGAAAATTTAAGAGTAAGTGGAAATAACAAAGAGATAAAAAGATGTGCATTAACAACTGGTAGTGGAGGAGATCTTATAGGACTTATAAAGGCTGATTGCTTTATGAGTGGAGATTTTAAGTACCATCAAGCAGTAGAAGCTAGTGAAAATGGTTTAAATCTTATAGATATTGGACATTATGAGAGCGAATCTTTTTTTGGAGAGTGTTTAAATGAAAATTTGAAAAATTTGCCATTAAAAGTTATAATGTCAAATTCAAAAAATCCATTTTCATACAAATAATAATTAAGGAAACAGATGAATAAGTATTTAGAGCAGTTAATTGAGTTATCTAGGATAGATAAAGCCATAGATGAGTTTGGTCCAAAGGTGGAGCAGATAGAGTCAAAACTTAGAGAAGTTCTAGCAAAAGAGGAAGAGGTAAGAAGAAAGATAGCTTTATATGAGGAAGAGGTTCAAGATGCTAAGTTAAAAAGGAGTAAAAATGAACTGCACTTAGCAGAATTAGCAGATAAGCTAAATGAACTATCTAAAAAGAGCTCGATAGTTAAAACAGAAAAAGAGATAAAAGCACTTCAGCTAGAAGAGGAAATTAGTAAGGAGCAGTGTGAGTTTGCTAATGAAGAGATAGAGAGACTTGATACAATTATTGAGGCTAGAGAGAAAGATATTGAAGAGCAAAAGGATAAATTAGAGGAGATTCAAAAAGAATTTGAAGAGATAAAAGCTTCAATAGAGAGTGAAATGGCTGAACTTGAAAAAGAGAGAACTAAGATTTATGAGGCAAAGCAACAGCTTATTTCCCAAATGAGTCAGAAGATATTGACATTTTATGAAAAGATTAGAAAGTGGGCTGGAAATACAACAGTAGTACCTGTTAGAAAACAGGCCTGCTATGGATGTTTTATGAGAATAAATGATAAAACTTACTCATCTGTAATAAGAGGAGACGACATAGTAACCTGTCCTCACTGTGGAAGAATTTTATATAAAGAGATCGAAAAAGAGGCGTAGTTGCTTTTTTTATACTACTTTTTGGTAGTGCTAGTCTTTTTTTTGGCACTACCCTTTCTTCTATTTTTAAGTTTCAAGAAAAAATATAAAAGTTCGATTCCATCAAGATTTTTTTTAAAAAATAATCCGCCGTTTAATGGTAGCAATGTTTGGTTGCATGCCTGTTCGTTAGGTGAAGTTAATTCATTAAAGCCTATTATAGATGATTTAGATGAAAATATAAGTTTAAGTGTTATCACAACAACAGGGTACAATGGAGCAAGAAATTTCGGTTTAGTGGATGTAAGATATCTACCTTATGAGATATTTTTACCCTTTTGGGTAAAAAAATTTAAAGTTTTAGTTGTAACTGAAGCAGAGCTTTGGCCTATGATGTTTATAGTTGCTAAAAAAAAAGGTGCTAGAACTATACTTATAAATGCAAGAGTATCAGATAACTCTTATAAATCTTACAAAAAATTTAATTTTTTTTATAGGTGGATTTTTAGCTATATAGATGAGGTGTATGCTCAAAGCCATATAGATAAGTTAAGACTTGAAGAGATAGGAGCAAGAAATGTTATAGTATCTGGAAATATAAAGACATTTAAAAAGCCAGAGATTACTAAAGAGTATAAAAAGCCACTATCCAAGAGAGTTATTTGCTTGGCTAGCTCCCATGAAGATGAAGAGAGATTGATTTTGAAAAATTTGAAATTGAGTGAAAATGATTTGCTCTTAGTTGTACCAAGACATCCTGAAAGATTTGAGAGCGTGGAAAATTTTTTAAGAAAATTTGCTCAAGAAAGGGGACTTAGTTTTGTAAATATAGATAAGGGACTAGAAGCAGATATTGTACTATGTAATAAAATGGGTGAGCTTGTAAATCTATATGCTATCAGTGATGTGGTACTACTTTGTGGATCGTTTGTTGAGGAAGTTGGTGGACATAATCCACTAGAGCCAGCCTATTTTGGTTGTAAAATAGTAAGTGGAGAGCACTATTTCAATCAAAAACCACTCTATGAGTTAGTTGAAAATATAAAAGTTTGTAGTTTAAAAGAGTTAAATAAAATAAATTTTGATGAGTTAAAAGCATCAAAAGTTTTACATGTAGGGGATAAAAATACCCTACTAAAAGGGATAAAAGATGACAGATAAAGCATATAAGTTACTTGCTAAGCAAGAGGGGATTTCAAATAGAGCAGCAAAAGATTTGATAGATAGAGGACTTGTCTATAGTGGTGGTAAAAAGATTGCTTTAGCGAGAGGTGAGATAAATACAAAAGCTAAGTTTAAAGTACAAAAGCTTGAAAAACCAAAGAAAATTTTTGAAGATAATAAGATTTTAGCAGTAGAAAAACCAGCACATATGACAACGCAGGAGGTATCTAAAGGAGTTGAGGCTGAGCTTCTTCATAGGCTTGATAAAGAGACAAGCGGAGTTTTGCTATTTACAAAAGATGAAGAGTTTCATAAAAGAGCTATAGAGGCTTTTAGAAACAAAGAGGTTTATAAGGAGTACATAGCTATAGTTCAGGGAAAATTGGTAGAGAGTCTAAGTATAGACAAGCCGATTATAACCATAAAAAAAGGAAATCTGTTTTTTAGTAAAACCTCAAAAGAGGGTAAAGTGGCGATAACTCATATAGAGCCACTGATGTATGAGGGAAAACTATCAAAAGTAAAAGTAGTGATTGAAACAGGAAGAACTCATCAGATAAGAGCCCATTTAAAAAGTATAAAAACTCCAATTCTTGGAGATACTCAGTATGGAGCAAAAGCATATAAAAGAGTGATGCTTCATGCCCATAAAATATCTCTACTTGGGTATAACTTTGTAAGTGATGAGCCAAAAGAGTTCATAAAGTGTATGCAGATGCATTAAGTTAAATAGTTTTGCACAAGATACACTTTTATATAAACTGTTTTAAGCTGTTGTGTAGCATCAGGGCAATTATAACAAGCAGTCCAATTCCGGCAGATTTATTGTAGAGCTTATTTGCAGTTATGAAAACAAGCATTATCGAAGCAGTTGCTGCACAGAGTATATCAAACCCATATTTTGAAAAATCAACACTCAGTGGGCTGACAATTGCTGCACTTCCTAGCACTATTGTAAAATTTGCAACATTGCTTCCTATGATGTTTCCAACTATCATATCGGCATTTCCTTTTTTGGCCGCTACAATGCTAACAACCAGCTCAGGAAGGCTCGTTCCAAAGGCAATTAGAATCAAAGAGATAACCCACTCACTAACGCCCAATCCTCTTGCTATGCTTGAAGCACTCTCTATAGTGTAGTTTGCACCCATGATCACAAGTGTAAATCCTACCAAAAGAAGAGCTGAAGTTTTTAGCCAGTTAAACTTCTCTTTTTTAACCAAATCTAAATCAACTTCTTCTTCTATAGCCTTGGCATCTTTGCTTAAAAACAGAAGATATCCAACCATCAAAAGTAAAAATAAAAATCCTTCAAATCTACCAATAACTCCATCATAAGCCATTATGAAAAAGACTAGTAGTGGAAAGAGACTCCATGCGCTATCATTTTTAAAGAGATCTCTTTTGGGTTTTAACTCTTTTGCTAGTAGAAAAATAACTCCTAAAACTAGCGAGATGTTAAAAGTTACACTACCTAAGACATTTGCTACTGCCATTTCAGATTTTCCTGCACTACTAGCTGCCACACTTGCTGCCATTTCAGGAAGGCTTGTTCCAACAGCAATCAATGTTGCTCCAATTACAAATGGCGAAATATCAAAATGAAGAGCAATTCTCTCAGACTCTACTATTATAAAATTTGCACCATAAATAAGTGCACTCATTGAAATCAAAAATACAATATAATCCACTATGTACTCCTTACAATTAAACTACTAGGTAGGTTGTGTTTTGTTATCAACTCTTTCTCTTTCTCTCTCATCTCTCCACTATCTACTTCGTGATCATAGCCCAAAAGATGAAGAAGTCCATGTATAAAAAGAAGAATAATCTCCTCTTTGGGAGTATGCCCTAACTCGTTTGCTTTTTTTATAGCTAGTTCACTATTTATTACAATCGATCCTAAAGGCATATGATCAAATCCCTCTAATGGAAAGCTTAAAACATCAGTTGCTTTATCTATAGCTCTTTGAGCTTTATTGATACTTCTTATCGTTTTTGAATCTACAATTAAAAGTTCAATATCTTTTTTAGTATGTGCTTTAGCAATCTCTTCAAGTCTTTCTAAGTCGAAATTGTAATTTGTTTGGTTGTCTAAAAGTATCATTTTACTACTCATTTCTCCTAAAAAAGAGTTTTTGTCTCTTTGTCTCTTCTTTTAAAAATCTCTTCAAAATTTTCAACTTCACAATATGCCAAAATATACCTAAATTTCAACTTTTTTAACTCTAAAATCTCTTCAAAATTTTTATAAGTTATTGTTTGGACTTTTGGAGTAAAATTCAAATTTAGCCCTTTTGGTAGGAAAAGTTTAAACAAATCCTTATCTATTCTTTTTTTTAGTATAAAATCATACTCATCTTTTAAAAGAGCTCCATCTTTTTCAATTATGATCGCGCTACTGCTTTTACCAAACTCTTGAATTTTAAAGTTAGAGTTTAAAAATAGTGGGTAAAAATTTTTTAAAGTTGGAGGATTTTTAAGCTCATACTCTACTTTGTTAGATTCTAAAAACTCTATTAATGCACATAAGTGTGGCACAAATAGTGAAGACAATCTATAATCTTTTAAAAAGATATCCCTATATAAAAAGGAGCTAAAAAAGAGCCCTTTGGATTCTAAATAAGAAGGATTTATTTCTCGCTGTGGTCGCGCATAACTTTTGAGCCCTAAAAGTTTTTCAAGTTTTTCATTTATAAAGAATTTTTTATTATCTTCACTTTTTAAAACTACTTTTAGAGCTCTTGAGATATCTTTTGGCAAAATACTGTACTCTACATTCAGGGTTTTAAGTAGTGCATACTGTATGTCACCTAGAGCTATGAGTTTTAAGTTTTTTTTAATTATGTAGTATCTTAAAAGTTTTAAAGTAGCTTTTTCAATGCTCTTAACCTCTATTTTTGCTATCTCATTGTCATTAATTTTATCTAAATTTTCACTTAAAACTGCATAAGCGCCATTTTCAATAGCCCTATGCAGCGAGTCTTGTGAGGAGTTTAAATCTATAAATAGCGATCCGCAGAGAACTTTTTTAGCTTCAAAATGTATATCTCCAACTCTACTAACAGACGCAGAACCCATAAGCCTCCCGCCTGTAATTTCAACTAAATTTTCAATCCTCATCCAATCAAAGAGCCACTATTTCTTTTATGCTCCGGTCTAATTAGACTAAGTCCATCTTTATCTTTTGCAGCTAGGAGCATACCTTCGCTTAAGAGTCCCATTATTTTTGCAGGTTTTAGGTTTGCTACAACACATACTTGAGAATCTATAAGCTCATTTGGAGAATAAAACTCTTTAATTCCAGCTACTATCTGCCTAGGATTCTCTTCTCCTAAATCTACCTTTAGCTTTAATAGTTTCTTGCTTTTTTCTACCTCAGTTGCCTCAAGTACTGTTCCAACTTTTAATTTCGTTTGAAAAAATTGGTCAATACTTATAATGCCTTCATTGCTCTTTTTATCTTCTTTTTTCTTATCTATTGAAGGCTTTGGAGTCTTTAAAAGTTCCTCTTCAATTTTAGGAAAGAGTGGCGGAATTTTCTCAATGCTAAAGTCCTCTAAAAGCTCGTTATCTACTATATACTTTTTATAACTCTCATAAGAGATTTCAAATTTCATAGCATCAGCAATTTTGCTAGCAGTTTTAGGCATAACCGGACTTACTAAGATAGTAACTTTTGCTAGTAAGTTAGCCACTAGCCCAACTACAGCTAAAGCTCCATCAGTGTCACCATTTTTTATCTTAACCCAAGGCTCATGAGCTGTTATAGCACCATTTGCTATAGTTAAGACTCTCCATAGGTCTTCTAGGTATCTATTTGTTTGAAGTTCATCAAGTTTGAGCTCTATATCTTTTAAAATTTCATTAGCCTCAGCTAGTTCTTTTTGGTGAAGCTTTGCAACATTTTTTGAGGTTATGTTAAAATCGCTATACTTCCCGCTCATACCTATGATTCTATTGAGTAGGTTTCCAAACTCATTTCCAAGATCAGAGTTTATTCTATCTATAAGTGCTTTTTGTGAAAAATCTCCATCTTGACCAAATGGCACCTCTCTTAGCATAAAGTATCTAAAGTTTTCAAGTCCATAAGCATCAGCCACCTCTTTTGGGTTTACAACATTGCCTTTTGATTTGCTCATTTTCTCACCATTTCTAGTCCACCATCCATGGGCCGCAATGTGTTTTGGCAGAGGAAGTCCAAGGCTCATTAAAAATGCAGGCCAGTAGATTGCATGAAATCTTAAAATATCTTTACCAACCAGGTGAGCAGTAGCAGGCCAAAACTCCATTCTATCTTCATTTTTTCCATAGCCCAAAGCTGTTATATAGTTTAAAAGTGCATCTAGCCAAACATACATTACATGTTTATCATCATTCATAGACTTTGGAAGTTTAACTCCCCAATCAAAACTAGTCCTAGTAACTGAGAGGTCTCTTAGCCCTTGTTTTACAAAGCTTATAACTTCATTTTTCTTACCCTTTGGCAGAACGCATTTGTCATCATCGCTGTACCACTTAAGAAGTTTATCTTGATATTTTGAGAGCTTAAAAAAGTAGCTCTCCTCTTTAACTAGATTTGTAACCTTTCCACAATCAGGACAACCCTCACCATCTATGAGTTGAGTCTCGGTAAAAAAAGTTTCGCAACTAACGCAGTAGTGACCCTCATACTCACCTTTGTAAATATCGCCATTGTTATACATAACTTCAAAAGCTTTTTGCACACCAATCTTGTGTCTCTCATCAGTCGTTCTTATAAAATCATCATAACTAATCTCAAACTCATCCCAAAGGGCTTTAAACTTCCCACTTATCTCATCAGCATACTCTTTTGGAGTTCTACCTCTTTTTAGTGCGGCTTGTTCAATCTTTTGACCATGCTCATCAGTTCCTGTTAAAAAGTATGTTTTATAGCCTCTTAGTCTATAAAATCTTGCCATAGTATCGGCTATAATTGTTGTGTATGCATGCCCAATGTGGGGAATATCATTTACATAGTAAATTGGTGTAGTAATATATGCCTTTTTCTCTTCTTTGCTCACTATTTTCTCCTTGATCAAAATTCGAATCCTCCAGTCTGTCCTTTGGACATACTCTCATAAACTGCCTTTACATACTCATCTCTAAGTTTACATGTAAGAACCTCTTTGCACTCCAAGCAGCTTTTCAACTCTTTTTTTGTTTGGCACTCTTTTAACTCTTTTGTCTTCTCTTGTAGTGCTAATTCATACTTATCCATAGACTCTTTTTACTCTTTCAATCTCTTGGTTCGAGCCAAAAAAGCAAGGAGAGGTATCGTGTGGGTGAGATGGTGTTAAATCTAGAAGTCTATTTTTGCCATCTATTGCACCTCCTCCAGCTTTTTCATAAACAAAGGCAAAAGGAAATACCTCAAAAATCATTCTTAGTTTTCCTTTTGGAACATCACTTGTGGCAGGATACGAAAATAGACCACCACCTTTTAGTAGAATTTGGTGAAGATCAGGAACCATTCCACCAGAGTAGCGAAGTCTATAGCCATCTTTAAAGATTGAATCAATCATCTCTTTATGCTTTGCTTCCCAATTCTTTTGGGTTCCACCAGGAGCGTTTAATTTGCCTTTTTCATTTAGCTTTATCTCTTTTATAAAAACAAATTCATTTTGCTTATTAAGTCTATACATCTTAACACAATCTGTAGCAATCACTAACTCAACTCTAGGTCCATAGACTACATAGACACTAGCTTTTAAGTTTTTGCCACTATAATCACCCTCATAAATTCCAAAAATTGAGCCAACACTTAGATTTACATCTACTAAACTTGAGCCATCAAGCGGATCGTACCCTATAAGCCATTTGCCATGTTTATTTAAAGGAGTTTTATCCTCTTTTTCTTCACTTATAATCTCTTTTATGGAATCTACTTTTTTGAACTCAGCTTCAATAATTATGTCACTCTTGATGTCAAGCTTTAGTTGTGTATCTCCAGTTGCATTTTGATTTTTGGAGTAGCCTGTGTCGTCAAACTCTATCGCCTCTTTTATTCTAATCGCTGAAGTTTTTATAGCTTCAAATATCTCATTCATTTTAATCCCTAACTCTTTTTGCTTTTTTAAAAATCCACTCAACAATTTCTTTGGTATTGTTCAAATCTAGTATGTCCAAATGTTTTGGAATATCATAGCGATCTAAATCAATGCTATCATCAATCGCCAAAGCATCACTAACTTCAAAATAGCTCTCATCTAAAGAGTTTCTAAAAACAGAAATTCTAGGAAGAGAGAGTGTTTTTAACCCCTCAACAAGTAAAAAATCAAATTCACCTAGTATCTCAATAGTTTGATGAAGTGTTTTTTGTTTTTGTGAGAAATATGTCGTTCTTGTGTGGCTCATTACAACAACCTCTGCACCTGTTTGAGTAAATTTCCAGCTATCTTTTCCCTCTTTATCAAATGTAGCTTTATCTGATGGGTCATGCTTTATGATTGAGACCTCATACTCTTTTTTTAAAATCTTGGCAACTTTTACTATAAGAGTAGTTTTTCCACTGTTTGATGGCCCGCTAAAGGCAACTGCTAAATTTTTCAATCTTTCTACCTTGTGTAAAATAATCCCGAATTATATCTAAAAACTGCTTGAATTTTGATTTAGTTGTGGTAAAATATGTTTTAGGGCTTATACAAGCATTAAGGAGATATGGTAATGAAATTTTTTTTAACTATGTTTTTTATAATTTTTTTAGTTGGCTGTAGCACTAAAATAAATAAGTATGAAAAACCAACAGATGTTTTACATGAGCAAACTTTAACCTCTACTAAAAGAGTTTTAATAAAGAGAGATTTAAAACAGTTAGCGTATATAACGGTAACCCATCTAAACGAGATAGAACAAAACTTTTTAAAGATTGATAAAAATAGTGAAGTTTTTTTAATAGGAGTGTATGTATTAAATAGTGATCAAAAGTTAAATGATATTTCAATAAAGGCATTAATAAATGATAAGCTTGTAAAAGTTAAAAAGCTTGAAGATGATGCTAAAATAGTAAAGATTTTATCTTTTAGTAGACCTTGGAGTAGTTATTTTCTAGTTAAAGCACTAAAGGACTCTACTAAAAGGGGTGTAACTATTGAAGTTTTATTAAATGGTGTTTCATCTTCAAAACTTGATTTTAACGATAACTATGGAAATTTGCCAATGAAAAGAAAGTAAATCTATAAAGATCGTAAGGTAAATTAGTTTCTAAACTTGTCACTCTTTTTTGGCTCAAGAAGCTGCTTTAGTAGCTCTTTTAAATCTAAATTTTCCCCTAAAATTTGCATATAAGTTGCGTAATTTGCTAAAACTTTTTTTCCATACTCTCTACTTTCATCATAGGGTATAAGCTCCATACTCATATATGGTTCAAACTCTCCATCTTTAAATAGACCACTTTTTAAAACTCTTTTAGTAAAACCTATGCCACCATTGTAGGCATATGCAACGAGTAGAGGATTAAAAAGATACTTTTCTAAGTAGTTTAAGTGAATATTTGCAAACTTAAGTGCAATTTCTGGTTTAAACATATAATCAAGATCAAAGTTTTTAAATTTTTCCTGCTTGGCAATGGCTTTAGCTAAAAAAGGCATAAATTGCATCATCCCTAGTGCATAGGAATGACTTACAGCTGATGGAACTAGCCTACTCTCTTGTCTAGCTATAGCATAAATTAGTGCAATCCTTTTTTTATCTGCATTGGATAAAAAATTTTTATACGGCATTGCAAAGTAGTGATCTTTATATCCACTAGTCTTTTCCATTATGAATGTAAAGTATGGAAGAGTATTTGCATAATAAAAATTTTGTGCAAGATTTTTTAGTTGAATAGAGTCTTTGTTTTTGATTTCATCTAAAAGCTTAGTCCAATTAAAAGGATCTGAAATGTTAAAATTTTCTTTTTTCCCAGTTGCGTTACTAACAATAATTCTATTGTTTTTTACTCCAGCTAAAAGTGTATAGATATTTAGATCAAAACTTTTAAATAGTTCATCCCTATATTTTTTATCATTAGTGATTTTATATTGCCAAAACAGAACCTTATCCTTATCCATTTTATAGTATGCTTTTTTATATGCTTCTTTTAAATACTTTAAAGATTTTTCATCGTTCTTTTGTTTTAGAGCATTTAAAGCTAAAAAAAAGAGAGACTTGTGGTCTAATTTAGGATTATTAGGTTCAATATACAAAAGAGATTTGTTAATGTTTTTTATTTTAGGACTTGTAACTATGAGTTTAATCATTTGATTAATTTTTGGATCTTTTTCAATCTCTTTAATCTTTTCTTTAGATAATTTATGGTCTAAGTGTAACTTTCTATAAGTTGAACCAACACTGTTGTACAGTGTTAAAAAGTCTCTAGTGTTTAGTTTATTTAACTCTTCAAAAGGTTTATCCGAATAAAAAATTGGAAAAAATTTGGATATGTAGTAGGTAGAAAGTTTGGTTTTTAGAGACCTTATCTCCTTTTTGTTTAGTTTTGTTAAATCATAAAGGCTTAAACCTACAGCTAAGCAAATCTCATCCTCTTTTAAAAGAGCTTTGGCGCTCATTTTTAAGCATTTTGAGATTTTTTTAATCTCTTTGTCATCAACCTGTTTAGCAAAAAGATGAAAGAGTGTCATATTTAGGTTTTTACTCATTTGTATAAGCTCCCAAGCCTCCTTGGAAGTCACTTTATGCTCTTTTAAGTATCTGTATATATAGTAATCTTTTGCAATACTTCTTGGCTTGTCTTCGAAAAAAGAGAGATTATTGTCGTAAAACTTAGCCTCCGTGATGCCTAAAATTAAACATACCAAAAGGGTTATTTTGCAATATAATTTAAAAAGCATTTGCTAAAGAAAACAGTAGTTTAACCGCAAAAAGATCAATGAATTGTAAGCCAATAATAATGATAATAGGAGCCAAATCGATTCCCCCTATCATGGTAGGTATATACCTTCTAACAAAAGCATAAGCAGGTTCAGTCAATCTTCTTAAAATTTGTACTATTGGGTTGTATGGATCAGGATTTACCCAAGTAATTAAAGCTCCAATAATTACAACCCAAATGTAAATACTTATAATCATATGCAAAATTTGCGCCAACGCCTCAATTAGTGTTGAAAGTACTATCATTTTATCATCTCCATTTAAAATGATGAATTATATCTTTTTTTAGGTAAAAAAATGATAATATTTTGATATTTTGAAAATGGAGTGCATATATGCATAGAATCAAGCAAATACCGCTTTTTTCCAATTTAAGTTTTAGTTACATTGATAAGTTGCAAAAGATATCTACTGTAAAATCTTTTAACAAAGATGAGATTTTATTCTATGAAGGAGACTCTCCTATATATATGCATATTCTTCTTGAGGGTAGTTTAAGGCTTTATAAGACTAATTCTAAAGGGAATCAGATATTTTTACATCAGTTTAAACCAGTATGTTTGGTTGCAGAACTTGCAAATTTTGAAGGCATTTCTTATCCTGCAACTGCGCAATTTTTAACAAAAGGAGAGGTTTTAAAGATTGATTACAAAAAATTAGAAAATGATTTTTTTAAAAATCCAGAGATATCTCTACAAATTATTCGTTCACTTACAAATAAATTAAAAATCATGAGTGATGTTGTAACTAATGAGGTGATCTTAACTAGTGAAGCTAAAATTGCTAAGTTTATAATAGAAAATAGTGAATTGTTTGGAAAATTAAAAAATACACAGATTGCTTCTATTTTAAATCTGACTCCTGAGACTCTATCTAGAACTCTTACCAAATTTAAAAATATGGGAATTATTTTGGAGTCAGATAGACACAAAATTGTTGTAATAAATGAAAAAGAGCTTTTAAAACTCTACACCTAGGTGTGCTTATAGTGCGCAAGGTCAGTTATAATTTTATGATAACTTGTAAAAATTGACCTATGTCAATGAAAGAAATTTTGTGTAATTATATACTTACATTAAAGTTAAATAAAGTATAAAAATTATATTGCTTTTTTTAACTTTTGTCTTGGTACGGAGGTTTGAGTGGTAAATTGCTCTTCAATCTACATAATAGGAGTTTTTTATGTCCTATGAAACGGAAAAAAAATCAAAAAGTCCTATATGGTTTGTCCTACTTATCTTGATCATTGGTGGTATCTTGGGAATGTTGGTTTCTTTTGGTGTAGCAGTTGGTGTACATATGACATCTGATGATAAGTTTTGTACATACTGTCATACCATGCAACCAATGACAGATTCCTACTTGATGGATACTCATGGAGGTAATAATCCTCTAGGGGTAAAAGCTAAGTGCGTTGAGTGCCATCTACCTCATGATAGCCTTGCTAATTATTTATTAGAGAAGGCTAAAACGGGGCTTCACGACTTTAGAGTTCAAAACTTTGGTGATTTGGACGCTATAGATTGGGAAGCAAAAAGAAAACATGCTACTAGGTTTGTTTTTGACTCAGGCTGTATGAATTGTCATACAAATCTTAAAGATGCTACTATGTCTGATCCTAAGGCATTTATAGCTCATAAAGAGTATTTTGAGAAGAGAACAGACAAGAAGTGTGTTGAGTGTCACAAGAATGTAGGTCACCATATACTTGGTGATTATCTTAAGAAATAGATTTTATCTATAACAGGGAGTATGAAATGCTTAAGAGATTATTAGTTGTTTTAGTATTCATCGCTTCGGGAGCGGTGGCTGCAAACATAGGAGATGTTAGTTCTATAAAAACTTTGAAAGTTGATAGAGCCTTAACAGAAGCGGGAAAGAGGTGTGTTGAGTGTCATGCAAAAGAGACACCAGGTCATGTAAATGATTGGAAACAGAGTCGTCACGGACATGTGGGTGTAAGTTGTATAGATTGTCATAGTGTGAAAAAAGACAATCCAATGGCTGCACAAAACTGTCCGGGTGTTAAGGGAACAGATGTGTATGTTACAGTTTTAGTTAGTCCTAAAACTTGTGGAAGATGTCACCCTAATGAAGTAGCAGAGTTTGAAAGAAGTGGACATGCAAGAGGTGCTATTCAAGTTCGCTCAAA
>JALSLU010000156.1 GCA_026988125.1 Sulfurospirillum sp. | reverse complement strand
ATGAAAAAAATTGAGGGTAGAAATCATCCAGATTTGAAAAACTCTCCTGAAGCAACAGGTTGTATGCAGTGTCATGGTTCTATAATTGAATTGGATGCAAATAAGCAACCAACTGCAGAGACTTGGCCAAATTATGGTGTTGGAAATGTGTATCCTGATGGTGGAGTTGGTAACTGTAAGTCTTGTCATAGTGGACATAAGTTCTCTATAGAAGAGGCAAGAAAGCCAGCAGCTTGTGCTAGTTGTCACTTGGGACCAGATCATCCAGATATCGAGATATATAACAACTCTATGCATGGTCATATCTTTAATGCAGAGGGAAGTACTTGGAAGTATGATAGTGCACCTGACGCTTGGGAGCCAGGAGATTACAGAGCACCAACTTGTGCTACTTGTCATATGAGTGGAATTGGAAATCTTAAAACTACTCACAATATAAGCAGAAGATTGAAGTGGAATGTTTGGGCTCCTATTTCTAACTTAAGAGATGGTGGTTATGAAACTGCAGTTACGGAGTACAGAAAAACTGGTAAGTTTACAAAAGGTAATCCATTAGCAGGACATCCAGATGGAAGTAAAGCTGGTAGAGCCGAGATGGAGCAAGTTTGTAAATCTTGTCATACAACTCTTCACACTAAGAGCTTCTTTAAGATGGCAGATAAGCATGTGGAGCTATACAATACATATGCTAAAGATGCAAAAGCTATGATAGATGAGCTTACCAAGAAGGGCTTGATGAAGAAAGATAAGTGGGCTGATCCTGCATTTAAAGTGTGGTATCACCTATGGCATCACCAAGGAAGAAGAATGAGACAAGGTGCACTAATGGGTGGACCTGATTATGCTCATTGGCATGGTGTTTTTGAATTGCAACAAGACATTAGAGAGTTGCAAAACATTTACAATCACAGAATTAAAACAGGAAAAATAGAAGAGTAAATCTTCAAATCTCCAGACAAGACAATATTTAGGGAAGGTATGAAGCCTTCCCCTTTTTTTATAAAGGAAAATTATGAAAAGTAGTTTGTGGTTAGTTTTTTTAATTTTGTTTACCCAATTTTTAGATGCTTCGGAAGTCTTAGCTATAGTAAATGGAGAAAAAATAACAACAGAAGTTGCTCCTAAAAATTTTAAAACATTGGACAAAGATACAAAGCAAAAAATAATTAAAAGATTAATTGAAAAAAAATTAGCAAGTGATTTTGCACTTTCGCACAAAGAGATTACTAACTCTAAAGAGTTTAAAAAGGTTTTAGAACATGTTTTTAAAATGAGTAAAAAACCAAATAAAGATAAATCACTAGCAAATTTATTAAAAGAGAATGCTACTTTTGAAGGCTATACAAAAGAGCAACTCGCCAGTAAAAAAGGGTTGTTGGCATTTGATTTTATATTAGACAAAAAAGCTAAAGAGTTTGAAAACAATACTGAAGAGATTAAAAAGTATTATGAGCAAAATAGATATAAGTATGATACTCCAGCAATGTATGAGCTCTTAACTATAGTAGTGGATGATAAAAATTTGGCAAACAAAATTTATGAAGAGTTAAAAAGTTCAAAAAACAGGGTCAAAACTTTTGAAAACTTAGCAAAAAAATACTCTTTGGCTCCATCAAATATGTATGGTGGTTACTTCGGAAAAATTCCTAAAGATAGTTTAAATGAACTTTTGAAAAAAAGTTTAAATGGATTAAAAAGAGGAAACTTTACAAAACCTATAAAAACAGAGTTTGGATATCAGATATTTTACTTATTAAACGATATACCTGAATTTAAAAGTACTTTTGAGACAGTTGAGTACCAAGTAAAAAATGATTATTTAAGAAAAAAAGTTAAAGAGTGGGCTATTAAAAAGATCAATGAGTTAAAAAACAGTTCTGATATTAAAATTGTTTATAGATGATATAAAATAAAATGTGATACAATTAGAAGAAAATTTAGGAACAATAAGTTTGATAGATAAATTTCTTTTAAAAAGTATCACATTTTTTGACTCTTTAGATGATGACATTTTGGAAAAACTGATAGCCGTTGCAAAACTAAAAAAGTTTGTTATGGGAGAAGTACTCTTTTATGAAAGAGATAAAAATAGTGAAATTTTTTTTCTTCATAAAGGCTCTATAAAGTTCTATAAAGTCGATAGGTTTGAAAATGAAATCTTTTTATACAAGTTAAACTCAAACTCCATAATATATGATATATCAAAATTTTCTGACTTTGGCGATATTAGTTGTTTTTCAAATGCGGAATTTTTAGAAGATAGTGAAGTATTGGCCTTTGATAGTTTAAAGTTTATCGAACTTATGAATGAGAATTCAGCTTTTATGAATAAAATTTTACAAGAATCATTTAAGATGATAAGCAAATTGCAGTGTTTAATAAGTAGAGATGTAGTTTTTGATGGTACAGCAAAAGTTGCACATATGCTTGTGAATGATCTCAAAAATTTTAATTCTTTAAAAAAGCATGAAATTGCATATATGCTACATATTCAGCCAGAGACACTTTCAAGAATCCTAAAAAAATTAACAAGAAATGGCATAATAGAAATAGAGAAAAATAGTGTTAAGATACTAAATATAAATGAGTTAAAAAATATATATGAATAGAGAAGTAGGAAAAACAAATGTTTAAACCAAGAGGGATAGATAAAAAGTTACACTTAGTTGGTGGTGCGTTGTCTGTTATTATTATTGGTGTAATTTTACTTACAGTGTATCTTAATGAAAAATCTAAAAAAGACTCCTTGATTATTAATGTAGCTGGTCTTCAAAGAATGCTTACACAAAAGATGAGTAAAGAGATTTTTTACATAAAATATAAACAAGATATAGACTTTAGAGAGTTAAGAGGGGCTATGGATCTTTTTGAAAATAATTTAAATGATTTAATGAGTGGTAATTCAATTAAAGGTATATATCCTCCACAAAATCAAAAAATCAAATCTAAGCTTCAAGAGGTAAAATCTTTATGGGTTCCATTTAAATCCGAGTTAGAAAAAATTATAAATTCCATAAGGTCTATAAAACCAGATTTAGAGCGTTTAGTAGGTCAAACAACTCTCTTGCTAGATGAGTCTGATAGTATTGTTAAGGTTATGGTTATGCATAATTTATCTGGAAAATTCATTGATTTAAGTGGAAGACAAAGAATGCTTTCTCAAAGAATGGGACTTTTTATTGAGAGATATCTAAGAACTGATAATGAGGATGATTTTTTACAATTCATAAAGGCAAGAAATCTATACAATCAGACTATAGAGAGCTTTTTAGCAGATAATAAAGTAAAAAGCATTCCAGAGGTATATAAAACAGTTGAGAAAACTTATAAGTTTTGGAAGAGTTATGAAAACTTTGTAAAGAATATACTCAAAATAGAAAATAGTATAAATGATTCTATTTCATATATACACGAAAACAATGTTAAACTTCTAAATACAATGGATGAAGCTGTTTGGTTATATACAGAGTATAGCGAAGATAAAAATAGTATATTTATTAAATTTCAGTATATTTCACTTATAATAGCATTAATTATTATACTTTTTGCATACATAATTTCTAGAGAGATAGTAGAGCATATAAATGATTTTGTGAATCGTACAAAGGTGCTACAAACTGATGATTTAAGTAGATTGAGTCATAGAAGTATTAGAGTAAATGAAGAGAGTGAGAATGAGCTAATAGAGGCATCAAACTATATTTCTGGATTTGTAAAAAAAGTAAATATAGCTATGAAACACTCTGATGATGCTATAAGACAAGCAGAATCTGCAATTTCTGAGTTGCAACATTTAACACAAAATGTTGAAAGTGTTTTAAAAGATTTAAATATTGATGATAGTGAAAAGACAAAATTTGATAAAAAAGTAAATGCTACTGAAGATATTGCGATTGAGTCTGCCGAAAATCTTATACATGTAAGAAAAATGTTACAAAAGCTACAAAACAACTTAAATGAAATGGTAAAAAAAGCACATATGTAATTTGACATAGGTCATAGATTTAAGCTCCTACTTAGTGATACAATTTGCTTGTAACTCAAATCAGGAGGTATCTATATGTCGCTTTCAAGAAGAGACTTTCTAAAGACTACAGCAGCTGCTAGTGCTGCTGCAGCGGTGGGCATAACAGTCCCACAAGAGGCAAAGGCAGCAGCAGCACAAGCTGAAGCTGGCTGGAGATGGGATAAGTCAGTTTGTCGTTTCTGTGGTACTGGTTGTGGTATCATGGTTGCTACAAAAAATGGCAAAATTGTTGCAGTTAAAGGTGATCCAGCAGCCCCTGTTAATAGGGGATTAAACTGTATCAAGGGTTATTTTAATGCTAAGATTATGTATGGTGCTGACCGTCTAAAGCAACCACTTTTGAGAGTAAACGACAAAGGTGAGTTTGATAAAAAAGGTAGGTTTACACCAGTAAGTTGGAAAAGAGCTTTTGATGAGATGGAAAAACATATCAAAAAAGCTCTAAAGGCCAGCGGTCCAGAGGGAGTTGGTGTTTTTGCATCGGGTCAATATACCGTTATGGAAGGCTACGCTGCTCAAAAAATGATGAAAGGTGGATTTAGATCAAACGCTATTGATCCAAATGCTCGTCACTGTATGGCAAGTGCAGTTGTTGGGTTTTATCAGACTTTTGGTATAGATGAGCCAAGTGGATGTTATGATGATATAGAGCTAACAGATACAATTATAACTTGGGGAGCAAATATGGCTGAGATGCACCCAATTTTGTGGGCTCGTGTTTCAGATAGAAAACTCTCAAATCCAGATAAGGTAAAAGTTGTAAACATCTCAACTTATAGACATAGATGCTCAGATTTAGCAGACATTGAGATAATTTTCTCTCCAAATACAGACTTGGCTCTTTGGAACTATGTAGCAAGAGAGATAGTTTACAATCATCCAGATGCGATTGATTGGAAGTTTGTAAAAGAGCATATAGTTTTTGCTGCAAGTCCAGTAAACATGGGTTATGGAATGAGAAGAGCAAATGAAAAGTCAATCAAAGAGGGAAAATATACTCCACTAGAGATGGAAACAATCTCAAAAGAGATGGAAAAGATTGTATCTGAAAAAGAGGCTCCAGCTCTTGCTCCTTATGGCTATAAAGCCGGAGACAAGATGGTAAATAAGCCAGCTGGACTCAAGCACTGGGAGATCTCTTTTGAAGAGTACAAGAAATTCTTAGAGCCTTACACTTTAGACTATGTTGCAAAGATAGCAAAAGGTGATCCAAATGAGTCTATAGAGAGCTTTAAGAAAAAACTTCAAGAATTAGTAAAATTATATGTTGAAAAAGATAGAAAAGTTGTATCTTTTTGGACTATGGGTATGAACCAGCACACAAGAGGAACTTGGGTCAATACTCTATCTTACAATGTTCACTTTTTACTTGGTAAGCAAGCAAAACCAGGAAGTGGAGCGTTCTCTTTAACAGGTCAGCCAAGTGCTTGTGGAACTGCAAGAGAGGTTGGAACTTTCTGTCACAGACTTCCAGCAGATATGATGGTAAAAAGTGGCAAACACAGAAAAATAGTTGAGAAAGTTTGGAAAGTTCCAGAGGGAACCTTAAATCCTGTTGGAAATCAACACATAATGAAAATCCACAGAGATATAGAAGATGGTGTTATAAAGTTTGCATGGGTAAATGTTTGTAATCCATACCAAGATTCAGCTAGTGCAAAACATTGGATAAAAGCTGCTAGAGAGATGGATAACTTCATAGTTTGTAGTGATGCATACCCTGGAATTTCTGCTAAAGTAGCTGATCTTATCCTTCCTAGTGCTATGATCTATGAAAAGTGGGGAGCATATGGAAATGCTGAGAGAAGAACTCAACATTGGAGACAACAGGTTCTTCCTATTGGTGAGGCTATGAGTGACACTTGGCAGTGGGTAGAGCTATCTAAGAGATTTACAGTTAAAGATGTTTGGGGTGAATATACACTTAGAAATGGTAAAAAACTTCCAAATGTTATAGCAAAAGCAAAAGCTATGGGCTATGATGAAAACACTACAATGTTTGAAATTCTATTTGCAAATGATAGAGCAAAATCTTATAAGATTGATTTAGAGTCTTTCCCTCAAAAAGGTTTTGACAACTCAGAGTGTATAGGTGATAGTAGAAATGTTGTAGGAAGTGATGGAAAGGTCTTTAAAGGTTATGGATTTATGATTCATGAGTATCTTTTTGAAGAGTATGCCTCTTTTGGTAGAGGAAAAGCTCACGATTTAGCACCGTTTAAGACTTATCATAAAGTAAGAGGATTGAAGTGGCCAGTAGTTGATGGAAAAGAGACTCAGTGGAGATTTAACACTAAGTATGACCCATATGCTAAAAAGGCAAATCCAAATAGTGACTTTGCATTTTATGGAACACTTGCAAAAGCTTTAGCACAAGGTGATCTGCTTGGAATTAAAGATAAAACTAAGAAGAGTTTAAAGAACAAAGCAAAGATTTTTGCTAGACCATATATGGATCCACCAGAAATGCCAGACAATAAGTACGATATGTGGCTATGTACAGGTCGTGTTTTAGAGCATTGGCATAGTGGAACTATGACTATGAGAGTTCCTGAGCTTTATCGTGCAGTCCCTGAGGCGCTTTGTTTTATGAATCCAAAAGATGCAAAAGTAAAAGGATTTAAGCAGGGTGAGCTTGTATGGGTAGAGTCTCGTCGTGGTAGAGTTAAAGCTAGAGTTGAGACTAGAGGAAGAAACAGAGTTCCTCAAGGATTAATTTTTGTTCCATGGTTTGATGAAAAAGTCTTTATAAATAAAGTTTGTTTAGATGCAACATGTCCAATGTCAAAGCAAACTGACTTTAAAAAGTGTGCAGTCAAGCTGTATAAAGCATAAAAAAAGAGAAGGATTGTTTTGAGCAATCTTAATAAAAAGCAGGTCATTAGCGATAGAAGAAAGTTTATAGTTTTAATGGCTCAGAGCATTGGTTTATCGGCACTTGGAGGTCTGATTTGGACAGGGTATGTGCAAGAAGCAAAATCATCTCCTTTGATTTTACGTCCTCCTGGTGCAAAAAGTGAACCTGAGTTTTTAAAAATGTGTATAAAGTGTGGACAGTGTGCGATTGCATGTCCTTACGATACCTTACGCATAGCAAAACCAGGAGACAACAAACCAATGGGTACGCCGTACTTTATACCAAGAGATATTCCGTGCTATATGTGTACAGATATCCCTTGTGTGCCAGTGTGCCCTACTGGTGCTTTAGATGAGGAGAGTGTATCTAGTATAAAGGATGGGAAAAAAGTTTTAGATATAAACAAATCAAGAATGGGTCTAGCAATAGTCGATGAGAGTTCGTGTATTGCTTTTTGGGGAATACAGTGTGATGCTTGCTATAGAGCATGCCCATTACTTGAAAAGGCCATAGTCTTAGAGCATAAAAGAAATGAAAGAACAGGTAAGCACGCTTACTTAATACCAAGAGTAAATAGCGAATACTGTACAGGATGTGGGCTCTGTGAGAGGGCTTGTGTTACTAAAAAGGCAGCTATTTATGTTTTGCCACTAGAGATTGCAAAGGGTGAAGTTGGTGATTATTATATAAAGGGTTGGGATAAAAAAGATGAAAATCGTTTAGAAAATGTTGGTGAAAATGTAACAACCAAAACTAAAAGAAGTGAACTCACTCCTCAGGATTATTTGAATGATGGAGGGTTGTTAGATGATTAGCTACATAAAAAAACATAGATTTTTATTTTTGCGCAGATTATCCCAAGTGCTATTGCTTGTTCTTTATTTTAGTGCTAACGCTTATAGTTTAAAAATTTTGAGTGGTACTTTAAGCTCTTCTTTATTGTTTGAGACAGTTCCATTGGCTGATCCATTTGCAGTTTTGCAAATGTTCATAGCTGGAGCAGTTTTAAGTCTAGATGTCATAGTAGGAGCTTTTATAGTTCTTTTCTTCTATGCACTGATTGCAGGAAGAGCTTTTTGTTCGTGGGTTTGTCCAATAAACCTGGTAACTGATTTAGCAAATTGGCTCAGAAGAGTATTGTTGCTTGATAAAATTGAGAGAAAACTTTGGTTGGGACGCTCAGTTAGGTTTTGGGTTCTTGCTCTCTCCTTGATTTTATCTTTTGTTACTAGTGTTGCAGCCTTTGAATTTGTTTCACCAATCTCTATGTTTCATAGGGGAGTTGTGTTTGGAATGGGAATGGGGTATGCTGCAATACTCGCAATCTTTTTGTTTGACCTTTTTGCTGTAAAAAATGGTTGGTGTGGACATATTTGTCCATTAGGAGCTTTTTATTCGATAGTCTCAAGATTTAGTCTATTGAGAGTAAAGCATAATCAACCAAACTGTACTCTTTGTATGAAGTGCAAAGATGTTTGTCCTGAAAAACAGATTCTATCTCTTATAGGTAAAAGGAGTGGAGATGTTGATGCAGGAGAATGTACCAATTGTGGTAGATGCATTGAAGTTTGTGATGATGATGCACTATCATTTGGTATAAGAAATTATATAAATAAAAATGGATAGGAGACAGAGAATGTTTAGTAAAAAAATTCTAATCGCAGCAGCTACTTTTACAGCTCTTATTGCGACTGGATGTGCTGTTTCAAATGGTAGTATTAGTGAGGAATCTTTAGGTCTTAGAAAAACAAATCTTTATACTGAAGATAATGTTGTTCCAGATCAAACCTCATACTCAAAAGCAGCTCCTGGTGAGTCAAAGCCAGTTAATAGAGCTTTTGAAAATGCACCACCAATGATACCGCATGATGTTGAGGGTATGCTTCCAATAACTAGAGATAATAACTCATGTTTAGGTTGTCACTCTCCTGAAGTTGCAAAGGCAGTTGGAGCTTTACCTGTTCCAAAATCTCATCTGTTTGATATGAGAACACAAACTGTACTTGCTACAGTTTCAAATGCAAGGTTTAACTGTTCACAGTGTCATGCACCTCAATCAAACTTGAAACCTCTTGTAAAGAATGAGTTTCAACCAGAATTTAGAACTAAAAATGGTAATAAAAGATCAAATCTTTTAGATACACTTAATGAAGGTGTTCAGTAAAGAATGTTTTCTAAAGAGAGGAGAGAGGCTTTTGCCTCTCTCTCCAAAAGATTAAAAAAATCTTCTAAAAGCTTTATAAGACCACCTTATGGTGTGAGTGAAGATCTTTTTCATAAATGTTGTCTTGATTGTGAAAAAAAACAGTGTGTTGGTATTTGTGAAGAAGATATAATTAAGTTAGATGAGCGAGGAGTGCCATATCTTTATTTTAAAGAGAGTGGATGTACCTTTTGTAAGGAGTGTGCAAGGGTTTGTCCTACTGATGCTTTGAGTTTAGAAAACAAAGAGAGTATAGTTGCCAAGTTTAGCATAAATGTGCGAAGATGTTATGCTTGGAATGGGACTATGTGTTTTAGTTGCAAAGATGCATGTATATATGATGCTATAGAATTTTTTGGAGTTTTTCGTCCTAAAATAGATTCTTCAAAATGTGTTTCTTGTGGTTTTTGTTATGGGGTTTGTCCTGCTTCTGCAGTTGATATACTTCATAGTTGAGGGTTTATAAGGAGAAGATATGAAGTTGTTGATTTTGATAAGTTTGTTTGTTTGTGGTGTTTATGCAAAGATTTTAAATCCAATTGGTACTATAGAAGCTGGAGGCTTTGTCTCTGATATAGTTTTAAAAAAGGACAATATAATAGTCGCTACAAGTGCTGGTAGTGTTGAAATTTATGACTACAATAGCAAAAAATTGATTAAAAAGTATGAGTTTGAAAAGATTAAAGACTTTATGGGCGATGAGATTTTTCCAAAAGTTTTTTCTGTAGACTATATTGATGGTGCTTATTTGGCCGTTGTACAATCTACAAATGGGGCAAGAAGACTTTTTTTGTTAAAGGGTGATGAAAAGATAGAATTGATTAGTGATAAAGAGGATCTGTTTATTTCTAAAGCAAAATTTATAGATAAAAATAGAGTAGTATATGCTCTGTTGGGTAACGATATTGTTTTATTTGATATAAAAAAAAGAAAAAATTTTTATAGCTTACATGTAAATTACTCTCATTTCTCTGACTTCTCTTTGAGTGAAGATAAAACACTTTTAGCGTCAAGTTGTGAATCAGGAGAAATTTCAATTATAAATGTTGAAAAGGGAACTATCTATAAAATTTTAAAGGGTGGAAATGTAGATAATGTCTACAAAGTTGACTTTAAAGCAAATAAAGTTTTAGCTGCTGGTCAAGATAGAAGAGGTATTGTGTATGATTTAAATAGTGGTAGTTTTATTAGATTTGATTCAAATTTTTTACTTTATGCTGGTGCTTTAAGTGAGGATGCAAAGATGGCAGCTTTTGCTTTTACAGAGAATAACGATATAGTTATTTTTGATTTAAATACAAAAGAGAGACTATATACACTAAAGGGACAAAAGAGTACGCTAAATACAATTGTTTTCAAAAATAAAAAAGAGTTAGTTAGTGGAAGTGATGATAAATTTATAATGATTTGGAGATTGCCATGAATGTTTCTAGTATAGTTATACAAGCAAGAAATGAGTATATAGAGGATTTAGTTGAAAAATTAAAGAGGTGTGACTTTTGTGATTATCATTTTCACGATGCGTCAATTGGTAAAATCATAGTTACAGTTGAGGGTGATGGTATAGAAGAGGAGATGAAAAAAGTTAAACAAATTGAAGAGCTAGATCATGTTGTGTGTGCTGAAATGATGATGGCTTATAGTGAAGATGAGTTAGACAAGGAGAGAGAAAAGCTTCAACAAAGTGATATTATCCCAGAAGTTTTAATAGATGATACTGTTAGTGTAGATGATATTGAGTATCATGGTGATTTGAAGAAAAAACTTTAAAGGCGTAAAAATGATATGTTCATATAGATATTTTGAAGAGACAGAAGTTCCAAAAGATGAGTTGATTATATCAAGAACAGATTTAAATGGCAATATAACTTATGCAAATGAAGTTTTTGCCAACATATCTGGATATAAGGTTGAAGAGTTACTAGGGAAACCCCATTCAATAGTTAGACACCCAGATATGCCAAAATCGATCTTTAAAGAGTTATGGGAGACAATTGAGCAAGGCAAGATGTGGAAAGGGTATGTTAAAAATTTGAGAAAAGATGGTGGATACTATTGGGTTTATGCAGAGGTTTCAGGGGTTTATAAGGATGATGAATTGATTGAATACAAATCAATAAGAACTCCAGTTTCAAAAGAGGAGAAAAGACTCTATCAAGACAGATACGATGCTTTAAGACAAAAAGAGGAGAAAGTTTGCAGAGTGGTTGCTGACATATCTGTTGATAATTATGAAAAACTTAAAAAACTAGCTAAAGAAGAGAGTATAGAAGAGAGAGAAATTTTAAATTATATTTTGAATGATTCATTGCTGTAATCTGATTGTTACCAAAATGTAGTAACATTTTGCCATTAATTTTAAAAAGGTGGGCAAAATGAAACTTGGGGCAATATTGACAATATCTTTAGCAGCAATGCTGTTTGTGGGGTGTTCTAGCGATGATGTTGTGGCAGGAAAAGAGCCATTAAATTTAAGGATAATAGAAACTACTGATCTGCATGGGGCCATATTTCCATATGATTTTATAAATGATACCAATGAAACTTGGGATGGTAAGCCAATCCCCTCTTTGGCTAATCTATCAAGTTATGTAAAAATGCAAAGAGAAATCGAAAATAAAGATGGTGCATTTAAATTACTTCTTCTCGATAATGGTGATAGGCTTCAAGGACAACCTATAGTTAATGTCTATAACGATAAAGACTTAACTACTACAACACATATATTTACAGATGTTATGAACTATATGGGATTTGATGCAACTGTCGTGGGAAATCACGATGTAGAGCCAGGTCATGATGTGTATGACAATATGGTAAAACAAGCCGACTATCCTTGGTTGGCAGCAAATATACTTAAAACAGATACTAATGAAACTTACTTTAAGCCGTATAAAATTATTGAACAAAATGGAGTTAAGATTGCCATACTAGGTTTAACAACTCCTGGTGTACCCTCTTGGCTTCCACAGGAGCTTTGGTCAGGAATGAAATATGAGGACATGGTAGTTTCAGCTAAAAAATGGGTTACAAAAATTAAAGAAGAGGAAAATCCTGATGTATTAATTGGGATGTTTCACTCAGGATGGGATTATACCTATGGCGGATATGATGAAAACTCAACTATGAATCCGAATGCTGTTCAGTTAGTTATGGAACAGGTACCTGGTTTTGATGTAGTTCTTTATGGTCACGATCATCAACCAGCAATACATGAAATAAACGGAACTAATGCATTGAATGCGGCAGCTTATGCCAAATCTTTTGCTGTTGTCGATATGAATATTACTTGGAATGGTGATGATATAGAGAAAAATATAACTGTTTATCAATTAGATACAACAAATTATGCTGTTGATAGTGAATTTATGGATAAGTTTTCTTATGCTGAAGAAGAAACTAAAGAGTTTGTTCAGCAAGTGGTTGGTTCATTTACTGAAACCATAAATTCTATGGATGCTGCTTTTAAAGATGCTGCTTTTAATGATCTTATACATGAGCTCGAGTTTGATGTAGCAAAAAATCAACTTGGTACAGATATAGATATGACTATAGCGGCTCCACTTCAGTATGATGTAACTATTGAGGCAGGAGATGTGAAATACGCTGATATGTGGAAACTGTATAAGTATGATAATACATTTTATGTAATGAAACTTAAAGGTAGTGAAATAAAAGATTATCTAGAGTACAACTACGATAAGTGGATGAATCAAATGAAAGATGAAAACGATCATCTTCTTAATTTCGTCAAAGATGAAAATGGAAATATAATCATTGATGAAAATGGGTGTGCTCAAACTGTAACAAGATACTACAATTATGACTCTATTGCAGGTATTACTTATACTGTTGATGTTAGTAAAGAGAAGGGAAATAGAATTGATATTACAGGGATAGATAAAAACCTTGATGGAGAACCTGATCCGGATGTATCGTTTGATATGAATAAAGAGTATAAAGTTGGTATAAATTCATATAGAGCTGGAGGTGGTGGAGGTCATATGATAGCTGCTACAGGATTAAGTAAAGATGATTTGCCTGATGCAAGAGTGATTGCAAAAACTGAAACAGGTTTAAGAGACTATCTGTTGCAATGGATCAAAGATAAGGGAACTGTAACACCTAGAACATTTAACAACTGGAAGGTTATTCCTGAAGATTGGGCTACTAAAGGGGAGTTAAAATCTAGAGAACTCTATACTTGCGGTGCGCACTGATATAAATGCGTTGAATCTATGAGTATATAACTTAAATATAAGGATAAAAAATGACACTTTTACAAAAAGGTATGGTTGCAAGTTTGATTGCTGTTTCAGCAATTTTTGTTGGTTGTGGTAGTGATAATACTGAAGATCTAAAAAAAGATTTTAATTTATCTTTGTTTCATCTTAATGACACACACTCTCACTTGGATAGTGAGCAGCTTAGTTTTTATACTAATGATGGTATAAAGACTTACTATGATGCAGGAGGATATCCAAGGATTGTTACAAAGCTAAAAGAGTTAAGATCTGAAAATCCTAATTCTCTTATGCTAGAAGCTGGAGATACATTCCAAGGAACTCTTTATTATTCACTTT
>JALSLU010000155.1 GCA_026988125.1 Sulfurospirillum sp. | reverse complement strand
AAAAAATGTATAAAAATCCATACATAAAATCTATGACTAACTACTTCAACCTAAGAATGCCTAACCAAGGTATGAAACCTCACGAAGTTGATGATATCATCGAGTACTTAAAATGGATAGATAAAAACGCTAACTTGTTTTAATCTCTCCCCAGTATTCTGTATCGGAGTAAACATCCGATACAGAATACACAACTTATACATAATAAAAACTTATTTTAATTTTATACTTATTTAACACTACTAGTGTATAATATATAAAATTAAAACAAGAAAAAATAAAGGCAAAAACATGAACAGTTCTTTGATGAAATCTAGAATTTTCGCACTGTTGGCATTAGGAATACTGCTATACTTCTTTGTTATCCCTGTTGTATTTACTCACAATGTAGTAGATATGAAAAAAGAGGATAAAGGTGACAAAATTTCAGCTCTTACAACAAAAGTTTGGAACTACTATAAAAAAGGTATGTATGTTAGTCCTACTGTACCTAAAGATATAGCAGGTGACTTAAAAAAACTCATAGATGAAGATATGGAGATAGGTGTTGTTTCAGCACCCATTTGGTATGTTGCACTTGAGGCTCCAAACTATCCAAAAGAGTCTTTTCCAAATGGAATCCCGGTTTATTATCATTTTGATGGATTTAGCGGGGATGTTTTTGAGATGGAGACAATCAACCACTTTATAGGTATGGACCCGATGGACAGAGGAGCACCTTACCTTAGAATGGCTGCTCCATATGCACTTGTATTTACTGCACTTTTATTAGTCCTTTTTATGGTTTACAGATCTAAAATCTTAAATCTGCTTATGCTTATACCTATATCACTACCTATCATTTTCATAGGATTTTACTCATACTGGTTATATTGGTTTGGTCACCATATGCACGAGTGGGGAGCATTTAAGATAAAACCATTTATGCCAACTGTTTTTGGAGATGGAAAAGTTGCACAATTTACAACGCACTCCTACCCAACAATAGGCTTTTGGTTACTAGTAGCCATCAGTGTACTCAGTCTCTTAGCAGTTGTCTCAAAAAACAAAGCATTAAAAGCAGAGTCAAACTAAAGAGATATGATGAAATGGTTAATTATGGCGATAATCCCTCTATCTACACTATTTGGTGCAAATGTACTGCAAAAAGCGATAGATGATGCACAAGCAGGCTCCTTGCTAGAGTTGCCCGCTGGCATTTACAAAGGAAACATCGTCATAAATAAACCTCTTATCATAGATGGCAAAAATCAAAAAGCTATCATAGAGGGAGATGGAAAAGATACTGTCATAAGAATCAATAGCTCCTTCGTAACTCTTAAAAATCTTACCATTAGACACAGTGGAGCAGAACATGAAAGAGTAGATGCGGGAGTCGCCATAAAAAAATCTACTCATGTAAAGATTGAAAATTGCAAAATCACAGATGTGCTTTTTGGTATAGATTTGCAACAAGTAAGCAAAAGTGAGATTAGTGATAATTATATAACATCCAAACCTTTTACTCTAGGATTAAGAGGCGATGCGATAAGACTTTGGTACAGTAATGACAATATAGTAAAAAAGAATCGCATCATAAAATCCAGAGATTTTGTTGTGTGGTACTCTCACGGTAATTTGATAGAGAAAAATTATGGTGAATACTGTCGTTACTCTCTGCACTTTATGTACACAGGTAGAAATATTGTAAAAGATAATGTTTTTAAACACAATAGTGTAGGTATATTTTTTATGTATTCTCAAGATACTATAGCTACGGGCAATACCATAGAGAATTCTTTAGGTACAACTGGGCTTGGTATCGGACTTAAGGATTCATCAAACTATACTGTTAAAAACAATACAATGATATATTGCGCTAGAGGATTATATATAGACAGATCGCCTTTTCAGCCTGATACTTATAACCATATAGAGGGAAACAGACTGCTATACAATAGCGAAGCCATACATTTTCACTCTTTAAGCATAGCAAATATATTTAAGAACAATATCATAAAAGGAAACATAGAAAATGTTATAAACGACTCTTACAATACAAGAGTTACAAAAAATAGTTGGGATGGTAATTATTGGGATAACTACCAAGGATTTGATAGAAACAAAGATGGCATAGGGGATACACCACACATAGAGAGATATTATGCGGATAAAATGTGGCTTTTTAACCCTAGTTTAAAATTTTTCTACGGTTCACCAGTCATAACTATCATTAATTTTTTGGCTAAACTTGCTCCTATCTCTGAGCCTGTTGTTTTAGCCATAGACAAACATCCAAAAATGAGTATAGGAGGGGTCCTTTGAATCCTGAAGATAAAAAAAGAAGAAAATTTATTAAACAGATGACCGGGTTAGGTGTTTTAGGACTTGCTAGTGGAGCAGGTATATACTTTGCACCGGAATTAAAAGCCAATGAGTTAAGATTAAGACCACCAGGAGCCGTAGAGGAAGATCAGTTTTTGAAGCTCTGTATAAAATGTGGTCAATGCCTTCAAGTATGCCCTTATGATGCAATTGAGCTTGAAGACATTGATGGAGGGGCTAGTGTCGGTATGGCATACATAAATCCAGAAAAAAGAGGTTGCTATCTTTGCGAAGCGTTTCCTTGTATGCTTGCATGCCCAAGTGGCGCTTTAAATCATGAGCACGACAACATAAAATATGTAGAGATGGGGATAGCAGTTGTAAGCAATATGGACGCTTGTTTGGCGCTTCACAACAAAAAAGTACCTGAGAGTGCTGTTGATAAAATCTACGACCATACGAAAGTTTTAAGTCCAGATGAATATAAAAACCATAGAGTCAATATAATAGGAGATGAAAAAGAGAAGACAAAACTTCAAAAACAACTCTTGGAAAAACTTGACAAATTTAGAGGTAAAGCTTGCACAATTTGTGCAGATATGTGTCCATATCCAACTCCTTTAGATGCGATTGGGATGGTTAAAAAAGATGGTGGATTTCTTCCTGAGATAAGAGAAGCTTGTGTTGGATGTGGAGCTTGTGTTGAGCTGTGTCCTACAAGCGTTCTTAAAATCATACCGGCTGAAACTTATGCTAGTGTATATAAGAAAGGTAAAAAATGATAGATAAAAAAATAGTACTGACTTGTTTACTAGGAGGAGTTATACTTCTTAGCGGCTGTGGTGATAAGAAAAAAGAAGAGACTAAAAACGATGCAACTCCAGTAAAAACAGCAACAATCAAAGTAACAAAAAATGTAATAAAAAAAGATACTAAAAAAGAGATTTCAAAAGAAAATGGGGGTCAATTTTACTACTCTTACAATAAAGAAGATGATTCAAAAGAGAGTAAAGCAATAGATAAATATAACAGTGAAACATCAAAAACGAAAACCACTATAGATGCATATTTGCATATCAAATCCCCTTATGAGAGAGTAAGAATTACTTTAATGGTAAAACAACTAAGCAAAGAGTATATAATCAAATGCTCTGCCTGCCATGATGATTATGCCAATGGTGTCATAGGACCATCACTCTTAGGGAAAAGTAAAGAATTTATCTACAAAAGAATAATTGCTTTTAAAACAGGTAAAAAGAAAAATGTTCTAATGAAAGAATTAGTCACTCAGATTGACAACAAAACACTCGAGAGTATTGCGCAAGAGATTGCAAACTTTAATAAACAAATAATAAAAATGAGGAATGAAAAATGATCAGACATGTTATAGCAGGAATTTCAATATTACTGGCACTTTGGGCTAGTGTATATATGTTTAATTTAGATAAAGAGGTAGATAAATTAGGAAATATCCAAACTTTGATTAAGAAAAGTGAAATAAAAGTCCATCTAGTAAAAGAGAAAACTATTGCTAAAGAGATACAACAAGAAAAGAAAAATGATACTGCATCAAAAGCCAACAAAGAGATGGATGATAAACTAAAAGCTCTCAGAGATAAAGCTGGAAATATGGCTGCATTTGATGTTTCACCACTTTACAAGAAAAACTGCTCATCTTGTCATGGAAACACAGGTGGAGGCATAATTGGACCAAAACTTAGAGGCAGAAGCAAAGATTATTTACTTAAAAACTTGAAAGAGTTCAAGTCAGGTAAGAGAAAAAATTATGTAATGTATGGTCTGCTTGGAAACTTAACTGATAAACAATTAGACGATTTGGCAACAGAAATTAGTCAGTTTCAAGAAAAACTAGATAAAGCAACAAAGTAAAAGAGGCGTTATGAACAAATACAGTGGAAGTGTTAGAGATCTAGTAAATGCTAGCTTTCTTTCAACATTTTTCAATAAAAATAAACATGGGCATACTAGGTTATCTTGGAGAGGCTGGAGATGGATTAGCATCATCATTATAAACCTTCTGTTTTTTCTTTCGTTTCATATAGATGTTCAAATGCTAGAAGGGACTCTTAATGGTTCTAGATTATTAGGATTCCATTTAATAGACCCTTTTACAGCTCTTGAAATTTTAGCAAGCGACCACAGCATGCATATAAATATCATAATAGGAAGTGTAACTCTTATCATTTTTTACTTTTTTGTAGGTGGAAAAGCATATTGTTCATGGGTCTGTCCATATGGACTTCTTAGTGAAATAGGCGAAAAGATACATCTTAAACTTGTTAGTAAGAAAATTATCAAATCAAGAAATTTTGACCCAAGAATTAGATTTTATTTTTTCTTTATATTTTTATTGGCCGCAGCACTAGATGGCTATCTGGTTTTTGAAGTCATAAACCCTATAGGCATAATAAGCAGATTTATAACTTATGGCTGGAGTTTAGCTCTGGTATGGGTTGTTGTAATTCTACTTTTTGAGATATTTTACTCAAGAAGAGGATGGTGCAAATATATCTGTCCTGTTGGAACAACATACAATTTTATAGGTTGGATTGGATTGACAAGATTAAAATGGGATATGGATAAGTGCGATCACTGCTCAGCCTGTATAGCAGTATGCCCTGAAGATCATGTGCTAGAGTTCATAAAACCAAAACATGACAAAGATAGAGCCGCAAAAGGCAAACATCAAGAGTATATAAAAAATGGTGATTGTATAATGTGCGGAAGATGCGTGGATGTATGCCATGTTGATGCCTACAATCTAGACTTTAGACTCAAAGATTTGGTGTAATATGCTAGTTAGTGTAAAAAATGTCACTAAAAAATTCTTAGGTGTTAATGTTCTTGATAGTGTTAATTTTGATCTAGACAAGGGAGAGAGAGTTGCGATGATGGGTCCAAATGGGGCTGGAAAAACAACTCTCATCAGAGCTATTTTAGGTTTTTATCATATAAATAGCGGAAGTATAAAAGTTGATGGATTTGACCCCATAAAAGATAGAGTCAAGGTTTTAAAAAATATAAGTTTTATACCTCAACTTCCACCTCCTATCAAAATCAGCCTTGATGAGATGATCTCTTTTATAACAAAAAGCTCTGACATTTCAAGAGATTTGATTTTTGAAGAGTCTGAGAAGATGGAATTGAATCTAAAGAAAAATCTTCACAAACAGTTCTTTAAACTCTCAGGAGGCATGAAACAGAAACTTCTCATAGCGATAGCTCTTTCAAAAAAGAGCTCCCTTTTAGTTTTTGATGAACCTACTGCAAATCTTGACCCAAAAGCAAGAGATCATTTTTATGAGCTTTTGCAAAATCTAGATGCGGACTGTGCTACACTTTTTATCACTCATAGACTTGATGAGATAAAAGAGTTAGTAAATAGACAGATATATATGGATTTAGGGAAGATTGTTGAAGATGAAAAACTTTAAACTCTTTTTTCTTCTATTTTTAACAATCGGTCTTTTTTTCACTGGATGCGAAAAGAAAAAAGTAGGTGGGGTTGAAAAAATCCATTGGGATAGAGATATGTGCGAAAGATGCAAAATGGCTATCAGTGAAAGAAATTTTGCCTTTGAGATTGTAAATCCAAAAAGTGGAAAAACATATAAGTTTGATGACATAGGCTGTGCTATTTTATGGATGGATGAAGAGAAAATTACTTGGAAAGATAAGGCGATACTATGGATAACTGATGCAAAAACTGGCAAATGGATAGATGCTAGAAAAGCACTATATACAGATGATAGCATTACTCCTATGGCTTATGGATTGGCTGCATATACAAAAGAGACTTTGCCTAAAAACCATGAGGTGATAAGCTTTAAAGATGCAAAAAATATTATATATGAGGTAGAAAAATTGAATACCAAAAAGTTAGAAGAGATGAAAAAAGAGAGTGAGAAATAATATGAAAAATTTACTATTAGTTGCCTACCTTGACATAAAAGAGTCTTTGAGATCCAAATGGTTCTATGTTTATGCACTTGTTTTTGGTGGCTTAATGGCTCTGTTTTTTGTAACAGGAGTCTCAGATTCAGCTGTCATGGGTTTCACCGGTCTTAGCAGGCTCCTTCTTGTTTTCATACAAGTTACCATAATCATACTTCCGATTTTCATACTCATAACGACTGTCAAATCAATCTCAGGAGACAGAGAGAGTAATGTTCTTGAGTATATGCTATCTTTTCCTATCTCTTTAACGCATTACTATTGGGGGAAAATGCTAGGTCGTTTTATGACAGTTTTTCTACCTGTTATATTTGCTTTGATTTTAGGCATTGGCTTTGGCATAGCAAAAGGAGGGGAGCTACCATGGGGTATGATTTCACTCTACTCA
>JALSLU010000154.1 GCA_026988125.1 Sulfurospirillum sp. | reverse complement strand
CAAGTTGATATTCACTTACGCCTATTATTGGATTGTCTAATCTACTTTTGGCTTTTGTTATTATCTCACTATTATATCCCCAGGGGATTTTAAAAATTTCTCCCACAACTTGTGGACGATTTGCATCACTCCAAAAAAGATACCAATTTCTCATATATTTTATATCTTTTATAAATTGTCTATATTCAGAGATTTCAAGTTTCATACCCTCATCCCCCTACCCAAACAAAACCCACCCCCAAACGAGTTCTTCTCCCCAAGTCCAGCCCCAAGTGCCAAAAATGCCAACTTTTGTGAAACTTCATCCTCATTGGGAACTATCCTAAACTTATTTCCAAAAAACCTCACTCTTTTACCATCTTTTTTTATCTCTATATTTTGTGGAACTTTGTTTTTGATCTCTATCATCTGGATAAAGTTTTGCTCTGTTTGCAGTTCTTTTCTATAAAAGGCTTTATACTTTTTTTCTAAATTATCATGTAGCTGTTTTTGTAGTCTTAGTATATCTCCATCTTTTTCCATCGTCCAAAACATTCCATTTTCGGTTGTAATGACGGTGGGTGTGGCTGTGTAGAGTTCGCTTATGAAAAACTGTTTTACTTTTCGTTTATCAGTTTGGATAACTTGTAAATATTGATAGTTTATATTTTCTCGTAGCTTTTTGGAGAGTGTATCGATCAGGTATTCATCAAGTGATCGGATCGAAAATCGGTAGCTATTTCCCTTTTTGTATATCTTATCGCACTCAACTGGAAGCAATCCCCCAAAAACATAGTGCTTAAAATCTTTTCCTTCATGAACTCTTTTAAGCTTACTATCTTGAGCCATTGAAAAGGAAATATATTTTGATATGACCTCAAAACTCCATTTAAACTCAATATCTTTTTTTAGATAGACTGTACAAACCAACTCTATATATTTCATAAACTATCCTTTAACCCAATTTATGCAATAGGATTTACTAAAGTAGTGCTTATAGCCTAGTTTAGGGTGTTTGTAAAAAATTTGAGCTTAACCAAAAGGTTAGGTGATGATTTTTTATAAATGCCATAGGCTAGGTGATAAGTGCTAATTTAGTGAATCCTATTGTATAATTTGGGTTTAAATCTTCTAAAATATTCTAGAAGAAGAATTCATATTTATTATTAATATTTGTTAAAAACTTATTTAATTTTTTCAATTGCACAACAATTATTATAACTATTAAATCCTAAATTGTCTAATTTCACCAAGTTATAGTCGTCAAGCATCATAATAAATAGTAAAATTTTTACACTAAATAAGAATTAAAATTATGTAAAAGTCTATCACTCAAATGCTAAAACAAATCAACACATAAGAGGAATAATACAGAAATCTAATTTAACAAATATTTAATTGTTGTGCTAAGCACAGAAATTAATGTTGCATAAGCGTTGTACAAATTATGTTTTTAGTAGTTTTTTCTTCGTAAAGTTGCTTTATACCATACAACCATATATTTAGGGATTTGAGTAGATTACTGGCGGACAGGGAGGGATTCGAACCCTCGGTACCGTTGCCAGTACGCATCCTTAGCAGGGATGTGGTTTCAGCCAGCTCACCCACCTGTCCATCATGTTTTCAAAGTTAGGACGAAATTATACCATTTAAAGATAATAACCCGCTTAAAAAGCGGGTTATCTAAAAATTGTAAATCTATTTAACTGCT
The DNA here is from genome assembly GCA_026988125.1 of Sulfurospirillum sp. GTDB lineage: Bacteria > Campylobacterota > Campylobacteria > Campylobacterales > Sulfurospirillaceae > Sulfurospirillum_A. The sequence goes on along the minus strand of JALSLU010000154.1, from coordinate 5,059 downwards.
CCATTATAAAATGGTTTTGTACATTTATTTTGAACTTTTTTAGGTTTTTCTTTCTTTTTGTTTTTACCAAAAAACGAACTAATCATACCAACTACTTGCTCTACTTGTTCAACACTGATTTTATCTGTTTTTGAAGAAGATATCATGGAATTTACTTTTGGATTAGTAATGGTACCGCTAATAGTTTGAGAAAATTTTGCGCAACCTTTTTTATCTAGTACTGCTACTTTTACACCTAATAACTTCTCATTTGCTAAATTTACCCCTCCTTTAATAGCTACCCTATTTTTTAAGCTAGATAGTGCTACATCGCTAAATTTGGCAATTCCATTTTTTATATCTATCTTTACATGTAGATGCTTAATGGCAGTTGTTCCACCCTTTAGGCTTTTTAGAGGATCTTCTCCTTTAGATTTACCCTCTAATGCACTGTTTAAAAATGAAAATCCGGCTTTTTTCAAATCTCCACTTTTTAGATTTTCATAATTTTTAACTATTTTATCTATATCAAAACCTTGCAAACCTACATCTCTACCATCAAGTAAAAGATATCCATTTAAAGTTTTTTTAGCATTTCTTTCATCTAACCCTTTAAAGCTTATTTCAGTTTTTAAATTTGCTATACCTTTTAAAAGATCTTTTTGTAAAATCTCTTTTGAAAAATTTTCTAGCTTCAAGTTTGGAATTATTTGAGAAAAATTAACTTTTGCTAGCTTACTTCTCATATCAAGCTTTGCACTACCCGTTGCATTAGAGTTAAAAATTGTATATTTCATACTTTTTAAGTTAGCTACAGCATTCCTCAAGCCTAATTTTAAGTTGATGTTGTTTATGTTGTATAGGTTATAATTCAATTTATCTATAGAGACATCGGCATTTAATGCAATCGCACTTAAACCTGTTTTAGTACTATCGAAATTTATATCATTAACATTTATATTGATATTTTTTAGACTTGCTTTTGAGTTTGTTAATTGATCAAAATACTTTATATTTGCATTTTGTATTTTAATCTCGTTTACATTTACAAGAGGAATTTTGACCTCTTTATCATTTTGCGTTTTTTTAGCTTCGGTACTTTGAGCTTTTTTTTCCGTTGAGCCTTGATCTGATCTAGCTTCAAAATTAAACTTTCCATTTTTATCTTTTATTATATTTAGATTCAAATCAGAAAGAACTATATATTTTACCTTTACCTCATTTTTTAAAAGTGGCATAATTTCCAATGCAACACCAAACTTTTGAAAGTTTACAAACTCTTTTTTGTTTGGCACTGAAAGTTTTACACCCTCCAAGCTCAATCCGACTGGAGAAAATGAAACTTTTATATCTCCATCTATCTTTAAATCATAACCAGATGCACTCTTAACAGCTTGTGCTAATTTAGGTTTATACTGATTTAAATCTAACATAGATATTGTAATTATCAAGCCAATTATTATAGCTCCCATAATTACCACACTATAAATTAAAAACTTTTTCATAGCTACCCCTTTTGTAAATTTTCTAGAATTCTCTTGACTTTTCCTAGTGGATCATCACTCTTGTAAACCGGACGACCCACAACTATAAAATCGGACCTCTCTTTTTTAGCAACTTCCAATGAAGCAACTCTGCTTTGATCATTACTATCCTCTCCAAATGGTCTAATCCCTGGCGTTAGAGTTATGAAGTTTTTATCTGTAGCACACTTTATGGAGCTTGATTCAAAAACGGAGCAAACCACACCATTTAAACCACTCTCATAAGAATCTTTTGCAAATTTAGTAGCCTTTTTTTCAATCTTTTCACCATAAATATCATAAAACTCAGCCTCGCTGAAACTTGTTAAAGCGCTCACTGCTAAAACCAATGGGGGATTTTTTATGCCACTTAGCCTTTGAACAACCATACTCATAGCCCTCTTTCCACTTGAGGCGTGGATATTGAACATATCTACTCCAAGATTTGCTATAGATTCACTAGCATCTGCCATTGTATTTGGTATGTCATAGAGCTTTAAGTCTAAAAAAATCTTAAAATTTGAGTTTATCTGCTTTAGCTCACTTAAAATCTTCTCTCCATCTCTTATGAATGAGCGAAGTCCAACTTTTAGCCAAATATTTTCACTCTTTAAAGCTCTTGCTAGGTTTAGATTTTCCTCAAGAGTTGGTAAGTCTAGTGCTACACAGAGTTTCACTTTTTATCGCCTTTATTTTTCATAATAGCATCCAAAACTCCATTTATGAACTTTGGACTTGTATCGCTACAAAGCTTCTTTGCCAACTCTATAGCTTCATTGATAGCAACTGCATCATCTATGTCGCTAAAGAGCATCTCATAAGTTGCAAGTCTCAAGATTGCTCGCTCAATGTTGCCAATCTGCTCTAGATTCCACTCTTTTAGGTAGTTATTTATAGTGCTATCTATCTCTTCAAGATGCTCACCTATGCCAGCATACAGGCTTTTAGCAAACTCTAACTGCTTATTTCTAATCTTTTTTTCTTCTAAAATTTCATCTACAAACTTATCTATGCCTTCATTTCCTAAATCTTTCGCATAAAGAAGTCCTATGATGCTCTCTCTTACTTGAAATCTTGTTGCCAATTATAATCCCTTATATAAACTTATCATCTCAATCAAGCCTGTCATCGCTTCAAAACCCTTGTTTCCAGCCTTACTACCAGCTCTCTCTATAGCTTGCTCGATTGTATCTGTTGTTAAAACTCCAAAAGTAACAGGTTTTCCATACTTCAAAGTTACATTTGCAATTCCCTTTGTAGCCTCAGCTGAAACATAATCAAAGTGTGGCGTACTTCCTCTTATAACTGCACCCAAACAGCATACCGCATCATACTTTCCGCTAGCTAGTACCCTCTCTAGTGCAAAAGGCAACTCAAAAGCTCCCGGCACTAAAACAAGATCCAATTTACTCTCATCCCCACCATGTCTTAAAAAGGCATCTTTTGCACCCTCAACCAATCTATCTGTGATTATGTGGTTAAATCTAGCATTGACAATTGCAACTCTCTCGCTTCCTTCTAATCTTAATTTTCCTTCAATAATATTCATCTTCTTTCCTTTAACCTGAATTATGCAATAGGTTTGCTAAAGTAGTGCTTATAACCTAACTTAGGGTGTTTGTAAAAAATTTAAGCTTAACCAAAAGGTTAGGCGATGATTTTTTATAAATGCCATAAGCTAGGTGATAAGTGCTAATTTAGTGAATCCTATTGCATAATTCGGGTTAGACTATTTTCAATAGCCTTAATATCTTTTATAGTTTTATCTAGTGCTTCCAAATCAAGCATATTTGGTCCATCACAAAGTGCCTCGCAAGGGTTTAGGTGAGTTTCAAAGAAAAATCCATCAACCCCTACAGCACTAGCTGCCCTAGCAAGTGGAGCAACGAACTCCCTTTTTCCTCCACTACTTCCCCCTGCCATTCCTGGCATCTGTACAGAGTGAGTTGCATCAAAAATCACAGGAGCAAACTCTCTCATAATCAAAAAACTTCTCATATCGACAACTAAGTTACCATACCCAAAAGTAGTTCCTCTCTCAGTTAGCCAAACTCCATTTTTCTTAGCAACCCCATAGCCCTCTTCTTGGACTCCTCTGGTTTGCAAAACCTTTTTTACCGAGTATTTCATATCTGTTGGATTTAAAAACTGCCCTTTTTTGATGTTTACTACCGCATCAGTCTTTGCAGCCTCTACAAGCAGATCGGTTTGCCTTGATAAAAAAGCAGGGATTTGAAGTACATCTACAATCTTTGCTACTTCACCTGCTTGGTCTGGCGTATGAATGTCAGTCAAAAGGTTATAACCAAACTCTTTTCTAATCTCTTCTAAAAGCCTCAAACCCTCTTCTAGCCCTGGCCCTCTAAAACTCTCTAAGCTTGTTCTGTTTGCTTTATCGAAACTTGATTTGAAGTAAAACTCTATATCGCTATCTTCGTGGTACTTCATAAGCTCTTTTGCAACTCCAAAAAGCTTCTCTCTTCCCTCTATAACACATGGTCCTGCTATTAGTATCATTTGCTGTCCTAAAAATTTATTGGTTTATTTTATCAAATTACTTTATAAAACTATATAAATCACTTTCCTCTTGCTACTAAAATCCCGCCTAAAACTACTAAAACAATCCCAATTGCTCCCCATAAGTCTGGCAAAGAATCTCCAAGCATAACTCCAATTATGAGTGAAAAGAGTATATTTGCATAACTAACAGCTCCTACAATCCCGGCCTTTGTTGCTCCATAAGCTTTGGTCATATAGACTTGAGCGATTGTAGCGCTTATGCCAAGTCCTGCTATAAGAGCCCACATCTTTAAATCTGGCATAACAAAAGTGGCTTTTAAAAACTCTAAGTGTAGATAATCATTAAAAACTATAAGCAGTAGTGGACCTATAGTTCCTGTTAGCATAAATGAGAGTACTATAACTCGTGTGTCGTAGTACTTTTTCAACTCTTTTACACTAGTATAGGCTAAAGCCGCCCCAATACCACTTAACAATCCCAAAATATCAGTCAAATCAAGCCTTAGTCCATTTGGTTTCATTATAAAAACAATCCCCAAAAAACCAACCACTAAAGCTACAACCTGCTTTAAGTTCAATCTCTCTTTTAAAAACAAAAATGCAAAAATTGCTGTAAAAATTGGAGAAGTTCTTGAAAATGTCATAGCATCTGCCAAAGAGATATGAGCAATATTGTAAAAAAATGCAACAAGAGCCAAAAAGCCCATAAAACCTCTAAAAAAAAGCAAAAATGGCTTGCCACCAACCTGCTCTTTTATTGGTGATTTTACAAGACTAAGACCAATGAGTGCTACACCTATAAGATTTCTAAAAAAGACAACCTCAAGTGAGTCCATATAGGAGCTTAACTCCTTTGCCATAGCCCCCATAATTGCAAAGCAAAAAGAGGCAAACAGCATATACCAAACCCCTATGTTTACCCTACTCAACTCTCATCCCAAGACAACTTTGTTTCTACTTTTTTCATACATAAAATAGTAAACTATCTTAGCAGTTAAAAGCATAACTAAAAATGAAAAGACAAAATCACTAAAGAA
>JALSLU010000153.1 GCA_026988125.1 Sulfurospirillum sp. | reverse complement strand
GCTTATAAACGAAACATCACATGTAAGCACATCAAACCCATCTTTATGCTCAAACTCCCTTATGTCGCAATTCTCAAAAATCTCTACTTTTGGATTATCTCTTAGGCTTAGGTGTAACTGCATACTCCCAACATCCACACAAGTTACTCTCTTAGCTCCATACTCAAGCAAAACCTCGACAAATCCTCCTGTGCTACTTCCAACATCTAAACACTCTTTTGCTTCTATGTCTAGCTCTAACTCTTGCAAAAAACCCTTTAGTTTGTATCCTGCTCTACTGACATAGTGCTTTTTCTCTAATGTCTCTATATTCTCATCTCCAAAAACATCAAATGAGGGCTTTTTTATGATCTTTCCATCAACTCTAACTTCACCACTCTTTATCATCTCGCTTGATTTATTTCTACTATTTGAAAATCCATTCTCAAATAGCCAAACATCTAGTCTCAAATCATTGCCCTCATCTCTTCTTCACTTATGCACTTAACTCCAAGCTTTTGTGCTTTTTCAAGCTTACTACCAGCATCCTCACCAAATACAACAAAGTCTGTATTTTTCGACACACTTGAGCTTATCTTTGCACCATATCTCTCTAAAAGCTTCTTAATCTCACCTCTACTTTGGCTCATAGTTCCTGTTAGTACCACTTTTTTACCACTAAAAGGCGAGCTTATACTCTTAGCTACTTCAAGCTCTCTTGGTTTTACAATCTTCTCTAAATTCTCAATCTTTGAGCTTAAAATTAGTTTATACCTACTGCTACAAACAATAATCTTTTGGAGTTTTTGAGCAATCTTTTTCTCAAAACTATTCCAAGTAGAAACTCCTCTGTTAATTTTCAATCTTTTTTTATAAAACCTGTTGGCTCTTAAAAACTCTTCAACACTAAGGCTCATCTCTTTACCAAATCCATCTAACTCTCTTAGCTGATTTGCCTTTACATGTAGCCACTCTTTTGCAAACTCTACTGCTATTTGTTTAGCCGCAACCTCTCCAATATGCTCAATCCCTAAGCCATAAATAAACCTATCTAATTCAACCCCTTTTGAGTTTTCAATAGCACTTAAGAGATTTTTAGCCTTTTTCTCCTTAAAGCCTTCAAGCCTCAGAAGGTCATCTAGTTTTAAACTATAGAGGTCTATTATGCTTTTTATCAAGCCCTCTTTATGAAGTTGCTCTACTATCTTCTCACCCAAACCATCAATATTTAGAGCTTTTTTGGAAGCATAGTGGATTATAGAGTTTACTACCCTGCTATCGCACTCAAGATTTTGGCACTTCAAAAGTGCCCCCTCATCTAAAAGCTCGCCTCCACAAGTTGGACAAACTTTTGGCTTTAAAATTCTCTTTTGTGTACCATCTCTTCTATTAGTTAAAACCTTCGTAATCTTTGGTATAACATCACCACTTCTTATTATGATTACTTGGTCATTAATGCGTATATCTTTTCTTTTAATCTCATCAAAGTTGTGCAGAGTAGCTCTTTCAATCACCGCTCCATCAATCTGCACAGGCTCTAATACCCCAACAGGAGTTATCACGCCGGTTCTGCCAACTTGAAATAAAACATCTCTTATAATCGTGGTTTTTTCGAGTGCAGGAAACTTATAGGCACACATCCATCTAGGATTTTTAACCGTATAGCCTAGCTCCTCTTGAAGCTCAATCTCATCAACCTTGATAACAACCCCATCCATCATCATAGGAATGGAATCTCGTTTTTCTACAACCTCTTTATAAAACTGCTCAATCTCATCTATATCTTTACACTTCTTACTCATAGGAGGTCTTAAGAATCCCAAAGAGTAAACAAACTCCATCTTTTGAGATAGAAGCTTAAACTCAAGTGAGTTTTGTCCTACTCCCCAAGGCTGAAAAACCAACTTTCTTTTAGCTGTTATGCTACTATCTAACTGTCTTAGGCTACCTGCAGCTGCATTTCGCGGATTTGAAAATGGTTGTTCACCATCTCTTAGTCTATCTTTATTGATCTTTTCAAAATCTTTTAGCCTTATGACAACTTCACCACGAATCTCTATAAGCTCTTTATACTCAATCTCAAGTGGCACAGAGTGAATAGTCCTGACATTTTGAGTCACATCCTCCCCAATCTTGCCATCACCTCTAGTTATAGCTCGAACCAGCCTACCATCTTCATAAACAAGATTTAAACTAGCCCCATCAAACTTAGGTTCACAAAAAAAGGTTGGATTGTCTGCATTTTTTTCAACTCTTTTTAGCCAAGCTTTAAGCCCATCAAAATCAAAAACATCCTCCATACTCCACATTCTAGCGATGTGTGAAGCCTTTGAAAACTCTTCCCTTATGACTCCCCCTACTCTTTTTGTAGGTGAGTTTTCATCGCTAAGCTTGGGATGCCTCTTTTCAAACTCCTCAACCTCTCTATAAAGAGCGTCATACTCCTCATCCGTTGCTATTGGATTGTCTAAAACATAGTAGGCTTTAGCCCACTCTTTTAACAATTCTACTTTTTGTCTATATTCATTTTTTGTCATATTGTATGGTAACAAAAAAATGTTTAATGTCTAATTTTTCTCAACTTCATATAATGTTTTAAGTAAAGAAGTAAAGTCATCTGGTTTCATATAGCCTATAAATTCATCAACCAATTTCATATTTTTAGGATCAATTATAAAATTTGTTGGAAAAAATTGAACATTTTTAATTGCTTTTGGAAGATTATCTTGATTATACATCACACTCTCTATAACATACTGTGTCTCAATCCTTTTTCTATAACTGCTATTGTTAAAAGTCTCTCTTTCCATACTCTCACAATAGGGACAATCTTCCCTTTTAACATTTACAAGTATAAATTTGTCACCTTTAAGTGCTCTCTTTGCTACATCTGACCAATCTATGGAATTTGCAAAACTAAAAGATAACAAACAAAACAAAATAGCGAAAATATTTTTCATAATTCTCCTTTAAAATAGACATCATAAACTAGTTTTAAAATTGTAATTCCAACAATAAATAAAAAAAATAAGCGAATAAATTTTACCTCTCTTTTTATAACTAAACTTGAACCTAAAAATGCTCCCAATATTTGACCTGTTCCCATCAAAATTCCAACAAACCAATAAACTTGACCAGCTATTATAAAAACAGTTAGTGAAACAATATTGCTTGTAAAATTCATCAATTTTGTTTGAGCTGTTGCACTTTTTAGGTTTAAACCTAGCAAAGTTACTATTGCAATTGTCCAAAAAGAGCCAGTACCAGGTCCAAAAAAACCATCGTAAAACCCTATAGTCATTCCAAAAATAAAATAAAACAGTGATGGTTTTAACCTAGTATATCTATCTTCTTTTCCTAATTTGGGAGTAAAAAGTGTATACAAAAATATAATAATCAACAATACAGGAATAATCCTCTCCAATAAACTAGCATCTAAAACCAAAATACTATAAGTTCCTATACTTGCTCCAACAAAAGTAAAAAATATACCCAAATAAACATCACTTAACTTCACCAGCCCTTTTTTAACATAGTTTAAAGAGGCGGTAAAACTTCCAAATGAACTTTGAAGCTTATTGGTCGCTAAAGCTATGTGAGGGGGCATACCAGAAGCCATAAGAACAGGCACAGTTACAATCCCTCCTCCTCCAGCGATACTATCTACAAACCCAGCTAATAGTCCTGCAAAAAAAAATATAATGTAATAGTATAGTTCAAACTCTACCACTACAAGATCACTTCATCAATCTTTTGACTGACTCTTAAAGCTTGCATATGCTCCTTGACATCATGAACTCTCAAAATTGAAGCACCGTTTTGAACTGCTCTTAAATGGATTGCCAAAGTTCCACTTAACCTATCTTCTACACTTGAGGGGCTTATCATATCTATCACAGATTTTCTACTAGCTCCAACTAGCAGTGGATACCCAAAGTGCAAAAAGTGTCTATGATGTTTAATTAGTGAAAGATTGTGCTCCAAAGTCTTTCCAAAACCTATTCCAACATCCAAAACAATCTTTTCTATCCCAAAGCTCTTAGCTTTTTGGATTCGAGATTGAAAAAACTCATCCACTTCATCCAAAACATTTTCATAAGATGGACTCTTTTGCATATCCTTTGGAGTACCCTTTTTATGCATCAACACAACAGTTGCTCCATATTTACTGACAACTTTTGCAACCTCATCATTTTCTAATGCTGTTATGTCATTTATAATGCTAAAACCTCTACTTAGTGCATACTCGCAACAAAGTGGAGAGTAACTATCTAGTGAAAATTCTGCTTTTTCATAGAGCTTTGCTTCGCTAATCGCGTCAACTATAGGTTTGATTCTACTTAGCTCCTCCTCTTCACTGACAGCTTCACTACCAGGTCTTGAGCTAACTCCTCCAATGTCAATTATGCTAGCTCCCTCGCTTATAAACTTTTCAATCCTACTTAATGCACTATTTCCTTTAAATCTACTTCCACTAAAAAAACTATCATCATTTGCATTGATTACTCCCATAAGTTTTATCTCTTTTGGTATATCATACAAAAACTCTTTTAAATCATTTGCAAACTGCCTTAGTCCAAATGGTTGAGCCAAGCACTTTTTAGATAGAAGCTTTAGCTGCTTTGTAGTTGCTATCAAAACCGCATCACTAACTTCATTTTTACACAAAATCACATCTCTGTGAACCGCCAAATCAGCCCCAACACTCAAAGCCTCTTGTTTTAGGATAATAGCTGCCGGATTTTTTATATCTTTTAGATAAATTAGGTGTGCTTCAGCTTTATCTTCAAGTATCTTTGCACCTTCGTTTGTAACGCCGATTATCTCAAAAAGTTTTTTCTTATCTGTAGTGTTATCTAGTTTTATTATCTTCATCTCTTTTCCAATACATGTAGATACTCAAAAGTCTTGTTGGCTTTATGGTTTCTGTTTGTCTCTTTGTCTGCTTTAAACCTTTGATACTCTTTTGTTAGCAAATCGTAGCTACCATACTTTTTAAAAATCTCCTTAACTTCATCCTTGCTCATCAATCCTTCATTATTGTAGCTAAGAAAAATATACTTAAAATTTGCATTTTTTATTAGCCTGTCGAAACTTTCCTTCACTTCACCCTTTTTGCAATAAGCTGACCTTTTATACTCTGGTAATCCTGTCTTACCATTTGGTTTAAATTTTTCATATTTGGCAATTGTATTTAGTAAATGATAATTTGCTCCATATTGTCTTTGATTATATGGCGGGTCAAGATAGAGAATATCTCCTTCAATTTTATTTATCAAATTATTACTATCTTCATTAAATACTTTATGAGTATTGCAATTTGTTTCAAACTCAGCAGATTCCAAAACCAACTCTTTTTGTGCTGATTTTTTGAGATGTTTTAAAAATGCTCCATAAACCGAAGCTGTATTTGCGACTTTATCTGCACTCTCGATTAGAGAGGCTAGTAAAAAGAAGTATCTATCTTCATTTATTCTTTTTTGCTCTTTCCACTTTTGGATAGTTTGTCTAATAGTATCTATCTTCTTGCCATTTTCATCACTAAAATACTGCCTCCCACTTCCGCTACCTAAACAGTAGTTTTTATAGACAAATCCGTCATCTATTAAGGAGAGATTATTTAACTCTTCTATCAATTCATCAGCATCTTCTATTGTATTATGATTGCCTATATAGTTTCTATTTAAAACGAAGCTATAATATTCAAGATCATTTGCTATAACTTGCTTAACTTTTGTTTTAAATCTTCTACCAATTATTCCTGTCCCTGCAAAGATGTCGCAAAAAGTTTTATTTGGCAAGTCATCACCTGCAACCTTCTCTATCTCCTCTTTTATCCAGTTTGAGAGTTTTAGTTTGCTTCCTATATAGTTCAAGAAGTTTCCTTTTTTTTATCTTTTATCAACTCCAAAGGGCTAACATCTAAAAACTCTGCCAATTCAATCACATTACTTTTGATAGGGCAAAATTTATCTGATAAGATATTTGATAATTGATTTTTAGAAATGCCAAGCATATGTGCTAATTCTGCTTGAGTTTTAATATTTTTCTTAGCCATAATCTCTTTTACCTTAAATTTATCAATTTTTACCATTATAGCCCTTTTAAACTTAAAATACAATTATTTTATTAACTTTTTACAAATTATTTATTAACTTATTTAACTCTTCTCTCCAGATATATGGATCATACCAAAAACAACCGACACACCCATTCTCATCACATTCATTCTCACCTCTCCAGTTTTCATCACCATCATACCAAAAATAAATACCTGGGAAATGACCTCTTTTCCCAGTTTTAACACATCGCTCACAATATCTTGATTTTAAGAGATTATTGCTTCTCGTAAGCAGAATAAATTTTGACTTTATCTCTTCTTCGCTCATTGTTATTTTGTTCTCTTGTTCATCTTTACACCACCTAACTTGTGGAAATTTATGATCCACCTCAAGTTCTCTTGGTGGCATCTCTCTAAGTAACATCGCTTCTTGATTTTTATAAACTTGTTTTACTTTTCTTGCTAAATATGGACTTATCCCACTTCTTGCATTTGTATCCTCTAAAATTTCAAGTGATTTTAATTTTCTATGTATAGTTTTCATATCGCATTTGGAGCAATAAATTCTTTTATAAAAATTACCTTTTTCATCGGTATCTAACTGAATACCATTTTGCCTCCAAACTTGCCAAGTCTTAGCTTGACCAGATTTTAACTCACATTTGGTGCAGTGCCACTTTAAGTCTTTTAATACTTCCCAATCGTGATATGATGTTGTGTTTGGTTTGAATGGGTTAATTTTCATTTGCTTCCTTTAAATATTTTTTTTCATTTA
>JALSLU010000152.1 GCA_026988125.1 Sulfurospirillum sp. | reverse complement strand
ACTGCAAGCTCGTGCTTCAGTGAGAGGAATTTCTTAGGAGCTTTGCTTCTAAGAAAGGAGACAATAAATAAGCCATACAGAAGCTCCGCTTCGTGCTTCAGTGAGAGGAATTTAACTTGGGCTTTGCTCAAGTTAAAGGAGACAATAAAATGATCAAAAAATTTGTAAAACAAGCTTTACAAGAGGATATAGGAAGAGGAGATCTCTTTTTTTTAGTTGGAAAAAATTCAAAAGCTACTGCAAAGATAGTTGCGAAGGATAGTGGAGTTCTAGCGGGAGTCATCTATGCTAAGGCTCTATGTAAGATAGAAAAGATTGAGTATAAATTCCATAAAAAAGATGGTGATGAAGTGAAATATGGAGATATTATAGCTACCATAAAAGGAAAATCGAAAAAACTTTTAATGTGTGAGAGAACACTTTTAAATCTTTTACAGCACGCCTCTGGAATTGCTTCAAATGTAAACTCCTATGTAAAAGTTATGAATAATACTAAAGTAAAGCTTTTAGATACGAGAAAAACAAGACCACTTCTAAGAGTTTTTGAGAAGTATGCCATAAGATGCGGTGGTGGATATAATCATAGAATGGGTCTAGATGATTGTTTAATGATAAAAGATACACACCTGCAAACCATAGGGAATTTAAAAGAGTTTATTGGGGATGCTAGAAAAAAACTTCCTTATACAACAAAGATAGAGGTTGAATGTGAAAGTGTAGAGTTTGCAAAAGAGGCACTTGTGAGTGGTGTGGATATGCTAATGTGTGACAATATGAACATAGATGAGATAAAAGAGGTTGTAAACTATAGAGATAAAACTGCTCCACATGTCCTACTTGAGGCTAGTGGCAATATAACAAAACAAAATATAAAAGAGTATGCTAGTAGTGGAGTAGATGCCATAAGTAGCGGAAGTTTAATTCATCAGGCTGTATGGCTGGATTTCTCCATGAAGATTGATCAAAAGGTAGCTTAAATTTAGTATGGCTGACGATCAAGAAAAAACGGAAGAACCCACCTCCAAAAAGATTGAAGATGCTAGAAAAGAGGGAAATGTTCCTAAAAGTCAAGATGTAAGTAGTTTTGTAACTCTTATTGTAGCAATAGTTGGCTTTTTTGCTCTTTTCCCTATAATTCGCGAGAGAATGTTTTATCTGTATAGATATATCGACTCATATATGGGGGTTGATTTTACAAAAAATGATGTTTTTATATTGAGTATAACTATTTTTAGGGAAGTTGTTTTTATGGTTATTCCCTTGGCTTTAATGGTGGCAGTTGCTGGTATATTGGCTTCAGTATTACAATTTGGTTTTTTATTTACTACCAAACCACTTGTTCCAGATTTTAAAAAGATAGATCCAATCAAGGGAATTAAAAATCTATTTTCAATAAAAAAATTTGTTGAGAGTTTAAAAACAATTTTAAAAGTTTCATTAGTTATGGTGGTGGCGTACTATCTTTTGTTGGATTTTACAAAGGAGTTACCAACAACAGTTTACTTTTCGTTGATTGATCAAATGTTATGGCTACGAGATAAAGCTTTGATTTTGATTGCAGTAATGCTCTTTATTTTTTTAGTTTTAGCCTTTTTGGATCTAATGTTTGTAAGATATAACTATACAAAAGATTTAAGAATGAGCAAACAAGAGATTAAAGATGAGTTTAAACAGATGGATGGGGATCCTCAGGTAAAGGCTAGAATTAGGAAAGTTCAAATGGAAATGGCTAAAAAAAGGATGATGAGTGACATTCCAAGTGCAGATGTGGTTATAACAAATCCAACCCATTTTGCTGTTGCAATCAGATACGATAAAGAAAGAGAGCATGCTCCAAAAGTTGTGGCTAAAGGTGTGGATAATTTAGCTTTAAAAATAAAAGAAATTGCAAGAAAGTACGATATCCAAATAGTAGAAAATCCTCCACTTGCAAGAGAGTTGTATAAAAAATGTGAAGTGGAAGAGTTAATCCCAGAATCTCTTTACAAAGCTGTAGCAGAGGTATTGGCTTTTGTTTATCAGTCTTCAAAAAAGAGAAATAATTTGTAACTATTTGTTTAATATCACATGCTAAAATAAATTTTTAGGTATTTTTTGTTAAAATGCCGGACTTCTAAAAGAAGATGAGATCAAAATGTATAAAGAGGCATGGAGAAAGATAAAAGAGGCAGATCGCATAGTTTTGCTCTCTCATATATATCCAGACGGTGATACAATCGGTTCAATATTGGCACTTTTTTGGGTTTTAAAAAATAGTGGTAAGAGAGTCACTCTTTTTAATGCTACTAAGAGTGAGTTGCCTTTAGAGTTTAAATTTTTGGATGGATTTTCTAAAATTCAAGATAAATTGCCAAATAATTTTGATTTATTGATAAGTTGTGACTGTTCAAGTTTTGATAGATTGGGTATAGAAGGTGGTGATTTTGAATTGGTAAACATAGATCATCACAAAAGTAATCAAAAGTTTGGTTCTATCAATTTGGTTGAGCCAAATTTTTCGAGTACAGGTTTGGTCATATATAGATTGTTTGAAGAAAATAGAGTAAAAATCCCTAAAAATTCTGCATACGCACTCTATACATCAATTGTTGATGATACAGGGTTTTTTAGTTATGGTGGAGTAGATTCATTTGCTTTCAAAACTGCTTCAAAATTGATAGATTTGGGAGTATCTCCTGAATATATTGCAAGAAAAATACGGGGAAATGAGCCACTTTGTAGGGTAAGATTAAGAGCTTATATGTTAAGTAGTTTTGATTTAAGGTTTGATGCAAGTGTGGCTGTCATCTCCTTTTCAAAAGAGGTTCTTAAAAGTGTTGGAGCTACTAGAAAAGATAGTAAAAATATAATACATGAGCTTCTAAATATAGCAAATGTAAAGATTGCTGTGATGCTTTTAGAGACAGATGAGTATATAAAAGTTTCTTTGAGATCTGATGAGAATTATGATGTCTCTAAAATTTCAGAGTTATACGGTGGTGGTGGACACAAAAGAGCCGCCGGATTTGAAGTTGCATCAAAAGAGATGAAAGATGTTGAAACTGAAATTTTAAATTTGCTTTCAACTAAAGTTTTAAATGTGGAGTAGTTAATGAGAAGAAAAAAAAGTAGTGCAGGTTTATTGGTTTTAGCTCTTTTGGTTATGATAGTTTTAGGGTTGGTTTACCTGTATAACTCAAAAATGTTTGAGAGAAATTTGCCTAGAGTTGACTTAGAGAGTGAAATATTTTCAAACTTAAAAAGGCCTTTGAAAGTGCAAATTAGTGATGATAGTGGAGTAAAGTTTATTAGGGCTACTCTAAGTGATGGCAAAAATAGTATTCTTTTAGTCAAAAAAGTTATTTTGCCCGCTCAAAAGGAACTTTTTGTAGATATAAAATTTCCAAGAAATGGTTTTGTTGCCAATAAAAAAATTTTTGAGTTGAGTTTAGAAGTAGTAGATGCAAGTAAATGGAACTTTTTTTCTGGTAATAAAGTTGTAAAAAAAGCAGTTATAAAAGTAGATACAAAAAAACCAGAACTCTATAGTGTCAATAACTCTTATAAAATTATAAAAGGTGGGGTAGGAGCAGTTGTTTTTAAAGCAAGTGATGAAAACTTGAAGGAGTTGTATATAGATACAAATTTTGGGAAAAAGTTTTATCCTACACCCTTTTATAAAGATGGATACTACATATCACTTTTAGCTTGGCCAAGAAAAGAGAAAAAATTTAAAGCTACTATTGTAGCAATTGATAAAGCTGGAAATATTACAAAAACCAAAGTTCGTTTCTATCAAAAATTAAAAAGGTATAAAAAATCTGTAATTAACTTAAAAGATCGTTTTTTGGATGGGAAAATTTCTGAACTTGTTGAGGAGAATGGAAATGAGAATGAAAAAAACTTAGATAGACTAAAAAAGTTTAAGTTTGTTAATGAGACATTAAGAGATAAAAATGAAGAGATTATAGAGAAGTACGCTTCAAAAGTACCTACTAAAATGATAAGTCAATTTTATTTGAAGCCATTTTATCCATTGAAGAACTCTGCAGCAGTTGCTAGTTTTGGAGATCACAGATTTTACAAATACAAGGGTGAGCTTGTAAGTGAATCATACCATTTAGGTTTAGATTTGGCTAGTGTTAAACATGCAAATATAGTTTCTTCAAACTCAGGAGAGGTTGTTTATGCAAAATATAATGGAATTTATGGTAACAATATAATTATTTCACATGGCTTGGGAGTTTATTCACTATATGGACATTGCTCATCAATGCAGGTTGATGAAAATGAGATGATTAAAGCTAAACAGGTTATTGGAAAAACTGGTATGACTGGTCTTGCACTAGGAGATCATTTACACTTTGGTATGTTGGTTCAAGGAGTTGAAGTTAGACCAGAAGAGTGGATGGATAAAAATTGGATGAGAGATAATATTTTTGATGTGATAAGATCAGCTAAAAAGATTATAGATAGAAAATGATTGCTAAACAAAAAAATTTAAGGGTTTTTCATATAAGTATAGAAGATAAAGAGAAGTTTGTGGAGTACTTCAAAAAAAACAAGCTTTTACTTAAGGAATTCTTTTTGCTTATAGATGGGAAACTGGATAGAGATATAGAAAATTTGCTCAATGAGTCTGATGTATGCTTCAAAGATATAAGTTGTTGCAAAATTAGATTTTTAGGTGCTAAAAAAGTTGATTATGAAGAGGTAGAAAAAAAGGATAGTAGCGAACAAGTTAACAGAGATCCAATAAAAGAGCAAAAGAACAAAATATCCATATTTGAGAGACCTATACGCTCTGGTGAAGAGATAAATGAGGAGTTACCTGTTGTAGTTTTTGGTAGAGTAAATAGTGGAGCTAAGCTTTTTTCATCGCAGAGTGTTTCAATTTATGGCATAATAGATGGCTTAGTAATTTGCGAAGGTGAGTTTTTATTGTTGTATGGGATTGGCAAACGAGGTAATTTAATTTTTAATGGTGAGATTATAGAAAGAGAGCTTTTAAAAGAGAATGTTTTGCAAAAAATATCTATGATTTCTAATAAAGTAGTAATAAAGGAAGTCTAAGCAAGTGAGACAAACTACAATAAATAGAGCAGTTGATAGTGTTGGTATAGGTTTGCATAAGGGAGAACCTATAAAAATTTCACTTGAACCGCTTGAAGCAAATAGTGGTATAGTTTTTTATAGAAGTGATGTTGGGCTTAGCATAAAAGCATCTCCTCAAAATGTTGTTAATACGCAGATGGCAACAGTTATTGGAGATGAGAAGAACCATATATCAACTATAGAGCATTTGCTTTCTGCTGTTTATTCTTATGGGATAGATAATCTACTGATAACTCTAGATAGTGCAGAAGTTCCAGTAATGGATGGAAGTGGTATAAGTTTTTGTATGTTGCTTGATGAAGCAGGGGTTAGAAAGCTAGATATAAATAAAAGTGTTTTAATAATTAAGCGAGAGATAGAGGTCGTTCAGGGTAAAAAATTTGCAAAAGTTAAACCATCTAGTAAACCTATGTATGATTTTGTTATTGATTTTACTCATCCAGCTATTGGAGTGCAAAAGTACTCTTTTGAATTTTCCAAAAAAGCCTATATTGAAGAGATTTCTAGGGCTAGAACTTTTGGATTTTTAAAGGATGTGCAATATCTAAGAAGTAGGGGTTTAGCTCTTGGCGGAAGTATGGAAAATGCTATAGTTTTGGATGATAAAAAAATTTTAAATCCTGAAGGCTTAAGATTTAAAGATGAATTTGTAAGACATAAAATACTAGATGCTATTGGAGATTTGGCTCTTTTGGGATCTCCTATAATTGGTGCTTATGAATCGTTTGCAGGAAGTCATAGTTTAAATCATCTTCTAACCAAAGAGATTTTAAAGGATTCTAAAAATTATGAAATAAAAGAGTTATCCATAGAGCAAAGCATGGAGATGCTTAGTGAGGTGTTCGCATAAAACCTTTAGTTGATGTGGTAGTTATATCTCTTACTGCTCCGTTAAAAGTTGGAATATACATTGATGATAGACTTATAAAAGAGTATATTTCACAAGAGCAAACTAGCGAAGTTTTACCTAAGATTTTCAATGAAATTTTTCTAAATTATAATTGTAAAAAGATATTTTTTGCAAATGGTCCTGGAAGCTTTATGGCTATAAAAGTTACATTTATTTTTTTAAGAACATTAAGCATAACAAAAAATATAGAACTTCTTGCAGTAGATGGTTTTTATTTTAATGAAAATAGCCCTATAAAGGCGATGAGAGATAGATATTTTGCGAAAGAAGGTGATAAAATTGTTATAAGAAGTTTTAAAGATACTGAGCTTAAGGAGTTTAAACTGCCAAAAACATTAAAAGAAAAAGATTTTAGTAGTAAAATAGAGCCTCTTTACATATTGCCAGCAGTTTGATATGGAAGTACTTATGAGATATAAAATAAAAAAAATGATAAACAACTCTACTCGAAGAGAGGAGACAGTAGACAGGACTCTACAGGGCATCAGCTTATTTCTTATAGAAAAGAGTGATTGCTTTGCAACCGCTTCGTTTCACAAGAGTGAGAGGAATTTCTTAGGAGCTTTGCTTCTAAGAAAGGAGACAATAAATAAGCCATACAGAAGCTCCGCTTCGTGCTTCAGTGAGAGGAATTTCTTAGGAGCTTTGCTTCTAAGAAAGGAGACAATAAATAAGCCATACAGAAGCTCCGCTTCGTGCTTCAGTGAGAGGAATTTCTTAGGAGCTTTGCTTCTAAGAAAGGAGACAATAAATAAGTTTCTACAGAGCTTTAGCTCGTGCTTCAGTGAGAGGAATTTCTTAGGAGCTTTGCTTCTAAGAAAGGAGACAAAAAATAAGCCATACAGAAGCTCCGCTTC